>JAKAUH010000259.1 GCA_021818605.1 Planctomycetota bacterium | reverse complement strand
ATCAAGGCCGAGCGGACCTACCGGGTCGACCGCGATCGCAATATCCATCTGGTGCGCGACCACACCGGCGCGGCCAACGGCCAGACTTTTTCCTCCGATGGCCGGATCATCTTCTGCGAGCAGAACGGCCGCCGGATCTCGCGGATGAACCGCGACGGCACAGGGGTCGAGACCCTTGCGGAAACGTGGTCAGGACAGCGGCTCAACAGCCCCAACGATGTTGTCTGTCGGTCGGATGGCACCGCCTACTTCACCGATCCGCCCTACGGCGCCAAACCGGCCGAGCGGGGACTTCATTTCCAGGGCGTCTACTCACTCGACCTGGGCGCCAGTTCCCCGCAGCGCGCGGCGATCGAGCCGCGGCTCCTTCTCGACGACTTCGAGAAGCCGAACGGCCTGGCGTTCTCGCCCGACGAGCGCACGCTTTATGTCTGCGACACGGGCCGCTATCACGTCCGCGCCTTCGATGTCGAGGAATCGGGGGCGATCCGGGTCGGCTCGGGCCGGGTCTTCGCCCGGATGGATCCGGAAAAACCGGGCGGACCCGACGGCATGAAGGTGGACCGCGACGGGCGGGTCTACGTCGCCGTCGCCCAGGGGGTGTGGGTCTACGAGCCCGACGGCCGGCTCCTGGGTATCCTCGCAGTCCCCGCCCGTCCGGCCAACCTGGCCTGGTGCGGCCAGGACGCCCACGGCCTGGCCATCACGGCCGTCGACGCCGTCTTTCACGTCCGGATGCGCATCCCGGGGATCAAGCCACCGTTCCTGGGTTGATTCTTTGGGCCAATCGCTGTTCAATTCCTCGGGTAATCGATTATCCTGGGGATGACTTCCGCAGCACGATCCCGCGCGCCTTGGTCCGCCCTCCCCGCCGGCCGAACCCCACGCCCGACCTCCCGGCCTCCGGGCGCGGATGGTGCGGGGATCACCCGGATCCAGGCCCCCACTCCGTCGAACAACCGGACCCGCTCGCGGCCGCTGCGGGTCCTTTTCAGGAGCACCGCGTGGCGAAAGAGGAACCGATCCGCACTGAGGGGCGCATCGTGGAAGCGCTCCCGAATACCCAGTTCATGGTCGAGCTGGAAAACGGCGCCCGCATCCTGGCTCACATTGCCGGCAAGATGCGCAAGAATTTCATCCGGATCGTGCCCGGCGACCGGGTGACCGTTGAGATCACGCCCTACGACCTCACCAAGGGCCGGATCGTCTACCGCGAGCGCTGAACCACACCGCCTCGCAGCCGGCTCCTCGAGGCCGCCAGACCATGCCCCGCAGCCTTTCCGCCGCGAGTCCCGCCGTCACTTGACGCGCCACCAGCGCTCGGGATGCAGGCCCGACGCGACCGCCGCCGACTCGATCGCCAGGCGGAAGCGCCGGGCATCGACCGGATACCCCGCCGTCGGCCGCAGCCCGGGAATTCGGGCGCACCAGTAAGCGTTGAACCCGTCCATCCACAGCTCCCGGACGACCTTGCTGACGATCGACGCCAGCGCGACCAGCCCATTGTCTCCGTCGGCGCGCGGGCGGAACGTCAGCTCCAGCCGCCGGGCCCCGGCGCGGATCGTGTACCGGCTCAGCTCCGGAGTCTCCGGGCCGCGATCGATCCAGGCGTCCGGAATCGCCCGGCTGAGCGATTCCAGGTAGTAGTGCCGGCCGCCATGCTTGTCGCCGGTCACGAACGTGGGCCGGCCGTCGCCCGCACGGTCCCACGCCTGGCCGAGCAGGCGCCGGAACGCCGAGAAGTGCACGTCCGACTTGAGGCCCGTCGCCTCCAGTTCGGCGTTGAACCGCGCCGGTCCGACCACGACAACGTCGATCGCCGACAGCCGCCAGGTCCCCGCGGCCGGCTCGAGCGGCCGGGCATCGAGCATGGGCGCGAGCGATTCGGGCGAACAGCCCCACGGCCAGCGCGTCCCCGGCTCCAGTTCATCAAACCAAGGCGACAGCTCGGCCTCGGCGGCCGTACCGGCACCGAGCGCCTCCAGCAGCGTGGCCAGCGTCGCCGGAACGCCCCGACCCGTCGCGTGGATGGCCGCCAGGCACGTCAGCTCGAGCCGATCCCGCCCCTTGCCGCCCCGCAGGATCGCCTTCGAGTCGTCCACCCAGATCCGCGCCGGGTCGCCGCCGGCCCGATCGATGCCTGGCGCCAGATCGGTCCAGAGATCTGGAGCCGCGCCCGCACCCGGGCGATCATCGGTCGTGCCGGGACCAGAGGCCTCGGCCTCGACGGCCGTCATCACCAGCGGGCCCAGGTTCGGCCCGTAACCGGCCTCGTCGATCCCGATCCAGCGCAAGGGAACGTTACCTCATCTCGCCGAGATACCTGAACGGGTACAATTCTCCTGGCGGCCGCGCGGGCCCCTGAAGCGGCAAGTCCCACGACGCCGCGACAACCGGGTCGGCAGCGGATTTGCTTCAAACGCGCGGATCTCGTGTCCGAGACTCGCCTTTCGCGTGCTTTGATTTCAAGGAGGTTTCCGGTGAGTGCCCGCGCGTTGACGCGCGGGCTCTTCCAGCGCGCCTTTCACGATTCGCGGCAACCACTTCGGAGAGGACAACGTCGATGCCACGTCCTTCGCGCACCCGACGCCCGGCTCTGCGGGTCGAATCCCTCGAGGGCCGGACCCTGCTCAGTGGATTCGCCATTGAACCTCCCCACGGCGCCGGGGTCAGGGCCGCCATTCTGGCCCGGGTGCACCGGCCGAGATTCTCGTTGAACTTCAACAGGGCCGGTGAGACGGCGATTCTGAACGCGATGCTGGGCGGCGCGGGCCACGAGTTCGTCGCCCTGGCGCTCCGCGAGGTCAGGAATCCGCTGGGCGTGGCGGCCGGTTTCGCCAACCATACGATCACCCAGTACACCGTCCGGGGGATCGTCGTCAAGCAGATCAACCTCCAAAGCGGCTACACCGGCGCGCCCCACGACGCCCTGGCTCTCAACATCGGCGGCGCCGTCGTGCTGAAAGGCAAGAAGATCGAGCTGGGCGCGATCGTCCGTGGTCCGTTCACCACGACACCCTTCGCAACCGACATCGTCTTCGCACTCAACCGCGGCGCCGGCGCGCGGCTCGGCCCGTATTATGCCAGCCGTCCCGGGATCACGCCCGATGCGCTCGTCACCGTGTCGATCGGCCCGTACGGCCAGAACAACTCGGCCACCATCACCGACCTGACGACCGGCACCACGACGCCCATCAGCTCGCCGGTGATCTCCGTCCAGGGGCCGACCGTCCGCATCCTGCTCAATGCCAGCCAGCTCCCCTCGGACGGGTTCCCGTTCAAGCATTACACCTTCGCGGTCTGGTCCGAGACCCAGCCGAACGCGCCGATCCAGGACGTCGGCAGCTTCGTCCCCGAGGACTCGATGGTCCCCATCGGCATCGAGATGAACCTTCGTCCGACGCTCTGAGCGCCTGGACCCGACGGAACCGACCCCAAACCAGCCGGCGGCCGTCACGCAGCGGAGGCGGCGTCGGTCGGCGAATCGTCGCTCTGCCAGATCGACGCGGCCGGCAGCCCCTGGATCTCGGCCGCGAGCGACGAGTAATCCTCGGCGCCCCGGCTGGTGGGAGCATACTGGAAGATCGACTGGCCAAAGCTGGGACACTCCGCAAGCCGGATGTTCCGCCGGATACGGGTCTGGAACAATCGGGCGTTCGCCCAGGGGGCATCGGCCTTCCTGCGGCTGTCGAAGAACGTCTGGAGATCCTCGATCACCTCGCTGCCGTGCCGCGTCCCCGCGTCGTACAGGCAGAGCACGATGCCGCCGACCTTCAGGTCGCGGTTCACCCGCTTCGAGACCAGGTTCACTGTCTCGAGCAACTTCGAGAGCCCGTGCAGCGCCAGGAAATGGGCCTGGAGCGGGATGAGGACTTCCGTCGCGGCGCAAAGCGCGTTGAGCGTCAGCACGCTCAGCGAGGGCGGACAGTCCATCAGGACGAAGTCGAACTTTTCGGGATCGGCGTTGATCTGGTCGCGCAGGATGACCTCGCGGCCGACCGTGCCCAGCAGCTCGAGCTCGGCCCCCGCCAGGTCGATGTGGCTACC
>JAKAUH010000846.1 GCA_021818605.1 Planctomycetota bacterium | reverse complement strand
TGCCAGGTCCTCGGGCTTGGTCCAGGGCACGCCCGGCACGGCCTCCGCGATCATCAGCGTGTTGGAGGTCCCGTCAGTGACTTCTTGAATGTTCACCTTCTTGTATCGATCAAACAGGGCGCCGCCGCCGACGAAGCCGAGGTAGTGGGTAATGCCCTTGCCCTTCTCGCTGTCCTTCACGATCGCGGGGGTGTACACCCTGGGCATCTTCGCGAGCAGGGTCTTGTTGTGCGGGCTGTCCCAGGGTTCCGACAACTTGAATTGCTTGTAGAGAGCCTTCTCGCTCTCGCCCAGGTAGGGCAGGATCGCGACGCGCCAGCTCAAAAGAGGCCTGCCATCCGGGCCGGCGATCACCGCGGGCGGGAAGTTGAGGTTGTTGGCCTCGAGGTACGCGTGGATCCCCGCGGCGATCCGTTTCAGGTTCGTGGCGCAGCGGACGATGAGTTCCGTCTCCCGTTCGGGCGGGGACTCGGCGTCCGCCTTCTGCCCTTGCGCCGGGGTGGCGACGGAGGCGATGGGCCCCGGATCGGCCGCGCGGCGCTCGGGCGCGGGCTGCTGGGGTGCCGGTCGCGGTGCGCCTCCGGCGGCGCCGACTCCGACTCCGACGCTCGTGGCAACGGCTCCCAGGCCGACCATCGCGGCGGTGATCAGTCCGATTTTCGCGAGTCGCATGGATCTCAACACTCCCCGGGAAAGGGTGACGATCGAGGCCGGGACGCTCCCGGCCACGACCCCGGTCGAAAGAGACATCACGTTCTTGACGGTGGACACGGCAAGCGCGTTCGGGAGCACCGAGGGCCTCGTCGAGTCGACCGCGGCCGCGACGAATCCGCCCGGGTAGGCCAGGCCGCGGCGCTCGAGCCGCCGGCGCAGCCGTGCTCTCGCCCGGGACACCTGCGAGCTGATCGTGCCGGTCCGGAGGCCGAGCCGACGCGCCGCCTCCTCGTGCGTGAGCCCCTGAAGGTCGCAGAGTACCAGGGCCGTCCTGTACCGCTCGGGCAGCCGCTCGATTTCTCGATGCAGGGCCTCGACCTCGTCGTGAGCCGCCAGCGCGGACAAATGCTGGCCCGATCCGCTTGAAGAGCGCGCACGCTCGCTGCTCACGGCCGCCTCCGCTTCATGGCTCTTCCGCCGCGCGTTCTTGTCCTTCAGCCGCCGGGCCGTCCGGTGCGCCACGCCGTAGAGCCAGGGGCCGAGCCGATCGGGCTGCCGGATCGAGCCCGCCTTGTGCGCCAGAACGATGAATGTGGCCTGGAAGGCATCCTCGGCGTCGTGGCAGTTGCGGAGCATGCTTTGACAGACGCCAAACACCAGCGGCCCGTGCCGCGTGACCAGGGCAGTGAAGGCCAGCTCGGCATCCGCGCCCCGGTGGGACGCGAACCGTTCCAGCAGTTCGCCGTCGGTCAATCCAGCGACCGTCCCGCCGTCGATGACCGCACGAAGCTCTCGCGTTGCTCCCGCTCGCATGATCCCGACACTCCCGTTCCGGTTCCTGATGGCCCGAATCTCGGCTCGCGTTTTCTATTGTCTCCCGCGCCGATCGATGACCCTTGCAACTTTTTTTCGATTCGCCGTCGCCCGCGGCCAACAGAGCCGCAAGCCGGGCCGATTCAGGAGATTGTGCTTCTCGGCAACCGGCGACACGGTGACGGGCATACCGAGGCACAGCATATCCCGGCCGGTCATCGGGGGGTGAAATCGGAAGCGGTTGCCGTTGGTCCGCCGATCCGCAAGGGCGGCCTGCCTGGCTGGGATGTGACCGTACCGGAGTGTGTTCAAGACCCCATCGTCGGGGCTGGAGCCAGCGGCCCGGCGCTGATGGACAAGGTCAGCCATATCCCAGGAATCCCGAAACGATCCTCGTCCCTCGCAGGGGAGGCGCATTCGGTTGCGTCCGGCGATGCCTTTTCGACCGCACTTTCGTCGATGCTGGAGACAGGCGCCCCGGTGGGCCTGATCACCAAGGGCGCGGTGCGAATGGCCCGGCCTGGCTCTCGCCGGCAGGTCCGGGGCAGGGGGCGGCGGCTGCCGGGGCAAGATCCGTCAGGCGTTCGAGCGCGGGGCGCCGGTGGAGCGCTGGCGGAAGGTCTCGGTCTCACGGGCGTTGGAGAGGGCGACGTCGTAGCTGATGTCGCCCCGCTGGTACAGTTCCAGCAGCGAGGCGTCGAGGGTCTGCATCTGGTGCTTGCGGCCCATCTGCATCTCGCTGAAGAGCAGGTGCGGCTCGCCGTCGCGGATTCGCTTCCGAACGGCGGGTGTCGCGATGCAGACCTCGGCGGCGAGGATCAGGCCCTTGCCATCGGCACGCGGGAGCAGGCGCTGGGCCAGCACGGCCTGGAGTACGTTACCGAGCTGGTAGGTGATCGTGTTCTGCTGCTCGTGCGGGAAGACGCTGAAGATCCGCTGGATGGTTTGCATCACATCGGGAGTGTGGAGCGTGGCCAGGACGAGGTGGCCGGTCTCGGCAGCCGTCAGCGCTGTGGCGACCGTCTCCAGGTCGCGCATCTCGCCGATCACGACGACGTCGGGGTCCTGCCTCAGCACGTGCGTCAGTGCCTTGTGGAACGAAGGAACGTCGGTGTAGACCTCCTGCTGGACGACGATGCTGTTCTGGTTCCGGTGGACGTACTCGACCGGGTCCTCGATGGTGATAATCTTGGCGCGTCGGTTGCGGTTGATCAGGTCGACGATGTAGTTGAGCGTGGTCGTCTTGCCGTTGCCAGTCGCCCCGGTGACGAGGATCAGGCCGTTCGGCAGCCGGGCCAGCTCGTCCACGATGGGCGGGAGGCCGAGCTCCGAGCGCGGTCGGACCGAGGTCTCGCACAGGCGGATCGCCATCTCGGTGATGCCGGCGTGGAGGTAGATGCTGGCGCGAAACCTGCCGATTCCCTCCCAGTGCCTCGAGAAGCAGAGTTGCCAGTCGCGCGCGAAGACCTCGCGCTGCTTGTCGTTCATCAGGCCGTCGATCATCGCGCGGAGCGACGCCTCGTCGAGGGCCTCACCATCGATCAGGCGGATCTCGCCGTTGACCCGAAGGGCCGGCGTGATCCCGCGGATCAGGTGCACGTCGCTGGCGCCGAACTTCCGGGCGCCTCGAAGGATCGAATCGAGCGACCAGTCCATCGCGCGGCCCTCATGATGAGATCACATCATTATTAACGGCCGATCAGTCGCCGGACCCCTCGTGCCAGCGACCAGCCCTGGTTCTCGATCGCGGCGAGCTTGCGGCTCGCGTCCTGGTGCCGTGGCGACAGTTCGAGGCAACGTTCGTAGCTGTGCTTCGCCTGGCGGTCGAGGCCGGTTGCGCGCTCGCAATCGCCCTGGATCATCCAGGCATAGAAGCTGCCGGGTGATTTCTCGACCGCCTGGCGGGCGCGGAGCAGGGCCTTGCTCGGCTGCCCGTGATGCAGGTAGATCAGGGCGATCTCCAGCGGCACGAGCCAGTCGCGGTCGGCCTGTACTGCCTTGTCGAAGCAGTGGCGGTCGACGTCGTCGCGGCCGGCGATGAGCAACTCGCCGCGGACCATCCAGCGGTAGGCCGAGTCCCCCTCCTGCCGGAGCGCGGCATCGGCCAGCTCCATGGCCTGCGCCTGGTCGCCGATCCGGGCCAGCGCCTGGGCGCGGCCGGCCATCAGGTCGCCCTGACCTCTGAACAGCTCGAGCGCCTTGCGGGACCAGAGCTCCGCTTCTGGGTATTCGCCGAGCAGGATCAGCATCTGGACCTGGCCGACCCATCCGGTCACCAGCGTTCGGTCCAGCTCGAGGGCCCGCGAATAGTAGCGCAGGGCGTTCTCGTGGAGCCCGCGGCGACGATGGTCGTCGGCCCTGGCCATCCACGCCGTCTGGTCCCCTCGCTCTGCCTCTGGTGGGCTGGCGGCCTCGAGGTCCTCGGGCGCTCCTTCCGACTCGTTGTCGAATTCCAGTCTGTCGAACCTTGCCAAGACTCGCCTCCCGGCCCGCAGCCGTCGTTCAGCGGATGAGCCAGACTCGTGAAAGCGGTGCCACGCGCAGATAAGCGATCCCCAGGATATCATTTCCGCCGATCAGTCCG
>JAKAUH010000016.1 GCA_021818605.1 Planctomycetota bacterium | reverse complement strand
GACTCATCCGGCCGGATCTCGGCGCGGGTCCAGATCATGGCGCGCTGTCTCCCCCCTGCCCTTCGAGCACCGCGCGCAGGGCCTTTCCCTTGGCGAGCGTCTCCTCGTACTCGGCGTCCGGGTCGGAGTCGGCGACGATCCCGCCGCCGACCTGGTAGCTAGCGCGATCGCCCTCGACCAGGATCGTGCGAATCGCGATGTTGAACGCACTGGCGCCGCCGCGGCCGAGGTAACCGATGGCGCCCGTGTAGAGCCCGCGCCGGTTCGGCTCCAGTTCGTCGATGATCTCCATCGCGCGGATCTTCGGGGCACCCGTGATCGAGCCGCCGGGGAACATGGCCCGCACGATGTCGATCGGCCCGATCTCGGGCCGCAGCAGGCCCGAGACCGTGGCGACGAGGTGATGCACCTGGGGGAACGTCTCGACCTGGAGCGCCTCCTCGACGGCCACCGAGCCATACTGGCAGACGCGGCCCAGGTCGTTTCGCTCGAGGTCGACGATCATCGTCAGCTCGGCGCGGTCCTTGGGCGATGCGGCCAGCTCGGCGGCCAGGCGGGCATCCTCGTCCGGCGACGCACCGCGAGGCCTCGTGCCCTTGATCGGCCGCGTGACGATCCGCGGCCCACGCGTCTGGTAGAACCACTCGGGGCTCGCCGAGACGACCGCCATATCGTCCCAGCGCAGGAATGCTGAGAACGGCGCGGGGCTGTGCCGACGGAGTCGCAGGTAGGTGTTCAGGGCGTCGATTTCGCCCCGCCCCTCGAAGCGCTGCGACAGGTTCACCTGGAAGATGTCGCCGGCCGCGATGTAGTCGAGTACCCTGCCAACGGATTCGCAGTAACCTCGCCGATCGAAGGTCGACGTCAATTTCAGCGGCCGCCCCGCGGCGATCGATCCGTCGTGCGCCGGGCACTCAGTCTCGATCGCCGCCGTCCAGCGGTTGAGGCGCCGCTCGACATCGAATCGTCCCTCGCCCACGAGGTCCCAGGCATGCACCGTCACCGATCCGGTGAGGCGATCGTGGATCACGGCGGTATCGTACAGGCCCATCCGGATATCGGGCATGCGCGAGTCGCGCGGAATCCGCCTGGGGAGTCGTTCGATCCACGGTGCCAGGTCATAGCCGAGAAAGCCAATCAGGCCTCCCAGGAACGGAGCGCGATCGGGTTCGGGCTCCGGGTCGGGATCGGCCTGGACGATGCTGAGGGCGAATCCTGCGAGAGCGTCGAGCGGATTGTCTGTCCCGACGTCGATTGCCTGGTGTTCGGAGACAATCCGCACGCGGTCGTCGGTCGCTTCGAAGACCATGCGCGGAGACGCCGCGTAGATGCTCCAGCGCCCGGCGCCGCCGAATCCGGCGCAGCCCTCAAGGATGGCCGGTTCGTGCCAGGATCCGATCACCGCCGCCAGCCGCTCGGGCGGTGCGTCGAGGACGCGTTGCTGGTGAATGGGAAGCTCGCAGGTCGCCACGTTTTACCTCGATCTCGGGACCGCCCCCGCGGTCCACCTTCACTCGATCATGAAGGAATCGACCCGCGGCCGCAACCTCGGCCGATGGCGCGCACGCCGCACATCAGCGGCGGTCGCGATGCGATGCGATGCGATGCGCGGCGCGGCCCGGCCCGGCCCGCTCACCCGATGTTGAGACGCGGACGACGGATGCACGACGCGGCCTGCGCCGATCGACCATTGCGTTCGGAGGATCCGTCGCGACTGGAACTTCAGACGTGTCGGTGCGCGTGTTTTCTTGCCTTCCCTTGTCTGGCACGGCTTCTATAATTCCATCGAACCTATCATCTTGCCCGGTGAACCCGTCTGCGAGGGTCCGTGATGAACGTCCCGCCCCGTCGCCTGGAAGGTTGTCCGCGGGCGCACTCATCTCGACCGACGACACCGGCGGCTCCCTTTTAGTGCCTGGCACGATCCTTGCCGATGCTGGGAGCGTATTCATGATAGGTAAGTGAATTCCAGGTCCCTCGCCGACGTCGGCAACCGCGTCGTGCGCTAAGGCTCAATCATGGCCACTCGAAAAACCAGAAGCAGGGCGCGAGACGGGCGATTGCAACTCTGGCCAGCGGGTTGGCTCAGAACCCGCCAGTTGGAGTCGAGTGTTCCACCGGACAGACCGCTCTTGCCGTCCATCGAGGCTTCTCCTCCGCTACGGGCCGTCGCGCCCGGTCAACATCCGCTGTCCAGTGATGATCTGAAGCAACAGATCGGCACGGCGGCCATCGCGTTTCGCGGCTATGACGCGAGCAACATCGGGCGAGGTCCCGAGCTGCTGGCGCATCCGGTGTATGGTCCGGTCGTGCGGGAGATGCTCGACCGAGCCGGGCGTGTGTGCGCCGATGTGATGAAGCAGGAGGTCGACCTGGCCGCTCGGGTGGCAAACCAGGCCGCGGCGACGCTGGATACATTCGTCGAGGACACCGCGACGATCGTCGCGCTCGAGCTGGCGCAGATCCGCCTGCTCGAGGAAATCTTCGAGGTGCCGGTGCATGATGCAGTCCTGAGCTTCGGGCACAGCATTGGCGAGCTGTCGGCGCTGGTACTTGGCGGCGTTTACGAGATGGAGCAGCTTCTGCCGATCCCGCTCTCGCTGGCGCACGACTGCGCCGACCTGACGGCCGATACGAAGCTGGGGATCCTGACGAGTCCCTCCGGTACGCTCGAGCCCGACCTGGTGCAGCGCCTCTGCTCGGCGATCAGCAGCCGGGGGCACGGCATGGTCGGCCCTTCGACGTTTCTCTCGCCATACCAGGTGATCCTGCTGGGCCAGGCGGACACGCTCGACCTGCTCGAGGCCGAGATGCGCGAGCACCTGCCGCCGGGAGTAACCCTCAGGCGCCGGCCGAATCAGTGGCCGCCCCTGCACACGCCGCTGGTCTGGGAGCGGAGCGTGCCGAACCGCGCCGCGGTCGCGCTGTACCACACCGGCGGCGGCAACAGCCGGCCGCGGCCCGAGATCGTGTCGTGCACCACGGGGCGCGCCAGCTACGACGAGTGGAACAGCCGCGAGTTGTTGACCGAGTGGACCGATCATCCGCAGCGGCTCTGGGACGCGATGGAAAACACGCTGGCCTCGGGCGCCGAGCTGGTGATCCACGTCGGGCCCGAGCCGACGGCCGCTGAACACGATGCTGCCCCCGCCGACGGGGGCCACCGCGGCGAGCGAGTTTTCGAGAAGATTGCGCAGGATGACATCGAGGGCCAGAGGATCGGTGAGCACGATGAGACCTGATTCGATATCGGCCCCGAGGCTGATCCGTTCCTGACGGGCGCGTTCCTCGGCCTGCGCGGTGACCCGCCGCACCGCCGCGCCGAGATCGACCGGTTCGTGCCGCAGTTCGATGCGGCCGCGCTCGATGCGCGCGCTCTCGAGGATCCGGGTGACCATGCCTTCCATGCGCGACAGATCGGACAGCATGCGCTCGGTGAGCACGCGCGACTGCTCGGCCGAAAGCGGCCGCAACGCCATGGTCTCGAGCGAGAGCTGCAGGCTTGCGAGCGGCGTCTTGAACTGGTGCGAGACGAGTTGCAGGAAGTTGTCCTGCTCCAGCATCACCAGCGCCTCGGCGCGCAGCGCCCGGGCGATGACCACGATGCACGCGCCGAGGGCGAGCAGAAAGAAAGAGCCTTCCCACATGTATTGCAGAGTGCGGCGGTGTTCCTCCGCGAGCATGCCGCGTTCGATCGCCGGCGACACCTCGGCCCGTCCCCCGTTCAGGAGCAGCTGCGGAAGCAGCGCGCGCACTCTCGCCGGCGGTGTTCCGGCCGCCAGCAGCGCGTCGGCCGCGGCGACCTGCTGTGTATACAGCGCCTGCAGCTCACGCACCTTCTCGACGGCGTAGCCGAGGTCGGTGTACTCCTGGCGCTCGAAGACCTCGGCCGGCGGCGCCTGGCCCGGCTCCTCATCGTCGTCGACGAGCTCGCCGCCCTCGTCGAGGAGCTGCCCGGCTTCGTCGACGGTCTTGTCGACCTCGCCCGGCGCGGCCGCTCGCTCGGCATCCACCTGCTGCTCGCCACCCAGCGACCCTCGGGGGTCGTCTC
>JAKAUH010000293.1 GCA_021818605.1 Planctomycetota bacterium | reverse complement strand
ATGGCAGCCATCCCCCGGACAACGATCAGGTAGACCAGATTTCCGTGCCGACCGGCAGATCTTCCTTCCCGAGATCCTCGAGAAACCTCAAGGGGGTTTCGACAGTGCGTGGTGCAGCCCGGCCTTGTCGACGCCGCCGACGTACATGCCCGGCCGGCGGCGGACGGCCTCGAGGCCCTCGAGCACGGTGATCGACCTGGCAGTATAGGTGGCTGAAGACATGAGCGGTTCCGGGAAAGGACTCCTGGTTACGTCGAATCCGGCTCAAACCGATGCAGCCACGGACTTGGAATCTTCCCTGGCGGACGGTGACGTCTCGCTCTTGCTCCCCAGGATCCAACCGGGCGCAATGTACTGCAGGCCATCACCCTCGATGCTCAGTGAGCCGGTCATCCCTTGACCCAGGGTCTGAAGGCACCTCTCATAAGCATAAATGGACACAACCCGAAGAGCAGCCGGCTTCTCGATCTCGCGGACCGGCTCATCGCCCAGTTCATCGGGATAACGCCGCCGCTTGTATCGGTAGACCGCGTCGAAAACGTCACCGACATGAATCGGCCGATCGCCGCAACGACCGATCACGGTAAACCGCTCGCCATGCACGACCCCGGCGACGATAAATTGAAGTTCCTTATCGATCATGGCCCGGCTCCTCGGATTCGGCTGACGAAATCCAGCAGTTGCTCATCATTCAACCTGTCGCCCGCCTGGTAAGAGGCGAACAGGGCTTCTTGAAGCGCCGACCGATCTCGGATCCGGACCGGAACACCCCCGAAACCCAAGTCTCGCAGAATCCTCAGGACTTCATCAACCTCAAGAACCCGCTCAACCCTTCGCGCGAAGTCCTCCGGGGAAACCATGATGTTCACCGCACTTTCGATCATCTCGAAAATGGTCGGCGGGCCAACCAGACCGGGGAAGGCGTCCGCACGAGCCATCAGGATCACCGCATGTCCGTGATTCCGACACTCGACGCCGAATATTGCGGCCACGAGAGGGTCTGTCGTCGTGCAAGTGATGCGTTCTTCACGCAGGACTTCGTTGCCTGGCCAACCTTCCGTTGTACCACGATAGAGATATCGAACCTCCATCAAGGTTGATCCCCCGTGTCGCCCTTCGATCCGCCCGACTCGTTGAACTCCTCCAGCGACGGGATCGGCTCGGCCTCCTCGGGCAGTACGGCCTCGAGCGAGCCGCGCTGGAGGATGGCGTAGCCCTTGCCGCCGCGGGCGGTGACCGGGTACTTGGTGGCGCGGACGATCTGGGTGGCGCCCCGGTTGGTCCGCACCGTCAGGCCCTCACGCTTCCGGTTCGCCAGCACGAAGCCGATCACGCGGTCCCGGGACTCGAGACGGATCGCCGCGACGCCGCGGGCGGCGCCCGAGACGATATTCGCCTCGGTGACGGGGAAGATCAGCACGCGGGCCGAGCGGGTCGCCAGGCAGACGTTCTCGGAGCCATCCGTCGCCTGCACGCCAACCACCCGGTCGTCCGGGAACGTCGGGTCGAGCCGGACCACGATCCGGCCCTTGCGGGTCGACACGGCCGCCAGCGGCGCCAGGGCGAACCGCAGCACCTTGCCGCCCGCGGTCAGCACGATCCCATAAGGCGGCGGCGGGACGGCGGGACCCCCGGCCTCGCCGTTGGCCGAGGCGTGGCCGTCGCCATTCGCGCCGGCAGCGCCGTTGCGCTCCACGGCCGGGGCCGCCTCGGGTTCGTCGCCCAGCAGCCGCTGGACCAGCCGCGGGCCGGTCTGCGGGTACTTGCTCGGGTCGGGCAGGCAGCGCGGGTCGTGGCAGATCACGCCGACGATCTGCTCCTGATCCTCGAAGGCGAACTGCTTCTGGATCGGCTCGCCGTGGCCCGTGGTCATCGGAATGTCGTTGACCCGCAGCGTGTAGCCGACGCCCCGGTCGGTGAAAAAAGTGATCGTCTGCCTCGCCCTCGCGCGATACACCCAGCCGACCTTGTCGTCGTCGCGCACCCGGATGCTCGCCACGTCGGTGAACGACTTCTGCCGCTTGGTCCAGCCATCGCGGGTGATGATCACCCACGCGTCCTCATCGACGATGTAATCTTCCTCGCGATACTCCATCGGCGCGGCGGGGACCTCGAGCCTCGTCCGCCGGGCGTCGCCGAAGGTCTGCACGATCTGCTTCAGCTCGTCGCGGATGATTTCCCACCGCGCCGGCTCGTCGTCGAGGAGCTTCTGGATCTCGCTGGCCCGCTTCCTCTTCTGGGCCAGTTCGGCGCGGATGTCCTTAATCTCCAGCTTGCCCAGGCGATACAGCTTGGTCTCGAGCACGGCGTCGGCCTGGATCTCGGTCAGGCCGAACCGGGCGATCAGCCTGGGCGCGGCGTCGGCCTTGCCGTCGCTGGCGCGGATGATCTGGATCGCCTCATCCAGGTTGTCGAAGACGATCGCGAATCCTTCGAGGATGTGGATGCGATCGAGCAACAGCTTCAGCTCGTACCGCAGCCGCCGGGTGACGACCTCGAGGCGAAAGTCCAGGAACTGCTGGAGGATCGTCTTCAGATCGAGCCGGCGGGGGATGGCGACCTCGGCCCCCTCCGACGGCAGCAGGCAGGTCAGGTTGATGCTGTAATTGATCTGAAGCGGCGAGTTCTTGAACAGATAGGCCATCGCCGCCTCGGCGTTGGCCCCCGGGCGCAGCTCGAGCAGAATCTCCACGTCGTCGGTGCTGAGGTCCTTGACGTTGGTCAACTGCGGCACCTGGCCCTTCGCGATCAGCTCGCCGATCCGCTCGACCAGCGCGTCCTTCTCGATGCCATAGGGGATCGAGCGGATCAAAAGCGCATTGGCGCGGTCGGGGTGCGGCTCATACGTGCCGCGGAGCTTGATCGTCCCCTGGCCGGTCGCGTAGATCTGGCGGATCTCCTCGGCCGGGTTGAGAATCACGCCGCCGGTGGGGAAATCGGGGCCGTGGACCCGCTTGAGGATTCTCTCGAGCGACATCTCGCGGTCGTCCAGCAGCGCGATCAGGGCGTTGCACACTTCCTTCAGGTTGTGCGGCGGGATGTTCGTCGCCATGCCGACGGCGATCCCCGACACCCCGTTGACCAGCAGGTTGGGATACTGCGCAGGCAACACGATCGGCTCGTCAGCCGTCGAGGCGTAGTTCGGCCGGAAGTCGACCGTCTGCTCGCGGAGCTCGCTCAGGAGCGTGTGCGCGATCGGCGTGAGGCGACACTCCGTGTACCGCATGGCCGCGGGCGGATCGCCGTCGATCGAGCCGAAGTTGCCGTAGCCGTCGACCAGCGGCGCCCGCATGCTGAACGGCTGTGCCATCCGCACCAGAGCATCGTAGATCGACTGGTCGCCGTGCGGGTGATACGTCTTCATCACCTCGCCGACGACCGCCGCGCACTTGATGTAACGCCCGTCGGCCGTGACGTGCAGGTCGTGCCACATCGCGTACAGAATCCGACGCTGCACCGGCTTGAGCCCGTCTCGCACGTCCGGTAGCGCCCGCGACGTGATCACGCTCAGCGCGTAGTTGAGATACCGGGCCCGCGTCGCCTCGGCCAGCGCGACGTCCTCGATCACGGCGCTGGACCGGCCGGCCCCACGACCGCCACGGCCTTCCCCACTCCCTTTGCGCTTCGCCATCGTTCGCGTCCTACCTCAGCTCACATCCCATGCGTTCCGTAACGACTTCCGGGCATCCCTCACTCATACAGACCTTCAAAGACTCCGTCCGGCAATCCCCGTTTCTCCCGCCTTTAACTGTATCTAAGTATACTCTACCATAAGCCGGCCGCGCGATCAATCTGTCGGTCCGGGCGGCATCGTCCAGCGGCGCCGAGAGAATGCGGGGGCGGCTCCCTGGCTGCAAGTCCTTGGCCGGGAGAAAAATGTAGTCTGCCGAACTTCGGTGGAAACGGCAACAGGACTCGACGCGCGGGCCGGTCCGCACCCCGGACGGGTGGTCGGGGCAAGACCCGGACTTTCAGGCCCAGATCGCGCGGCTGGATTCAGTCCGGCTCGATGCCCAGCTCGCGGAGCTTCGCCGCGTAGGCCGCCGCGCGCCGG
>JAKAUH010001111.1 GCA_021818605.1 Planctomycetota bacterium | reverse complement strand
GGCGAGTTCGTGGACGCTCCGCGTGGTCGGCACGCCCTCCGCGACGTTGACCATCCCGCCGAGGACCTGGTCGAGTGACTCGCCGCGGCCGATCCGCTCGCCCACCGCGCGGTTGCGGCCGTAGGGACTGTAACAGGTCGTGACGACATCGCCCACGCCCGCCAGACCGTAGAACGTCTCGCGTCGTGCGCCGAGAACCATCCCCAGCCGGGCGATCTCGACAAGCCCGCGGGTCAAAAGCGCGGCCTTGGCATTATCGCCGAACCCGAGCCCATCGCAAATGCCAGCGGCGATCCCCAGAATATTCTTCAGGGCACCGGCAAGCTCGACCCCCAGCGCATCGGCACTGGTATAGACCCGGAAGGTCGATTGATTGAGGGCATCGCGGATTCGCTCGTTGAGATCCCGATCGGGGCCGGAGACGACGATGGACGCCGGCAGCCCCCGCGCGATCTCCTCGGCGTGGCTCGGTCCGCTCAGCACGGCGACCGACCGGTGCCCCAGCGCCTCCTCGATGATCCGGCTGGGCCGGGCGAACGTGCCGAACTCGATTCCCTTCACGACACTCAAGGCAGGGACGGACTGGGGCGTCGCCCCGGCGATCTGACCGAGTGTCGCGCGCAGATACGCAGTCGGCACGGCGGCGACCACGAGATCCGCCCCGTCAAGGACCGCCTGGGCGTCGGACGAGATCGCGATCGACGAAGGCAGGACGACTCCCGGAAGATGCCGGGCGTTCGATCGGGTCGCCGCCATCTCCCGCGCGTGTGACGGATCGCGCGACCAGAGCCGGACCTCCGAGGTCGACCGGGCAAACAGGAGGGCCAGCGCCGTGCCCATTCCGCCGGCGCCGACGATCGCAACGTGTTTCATCAACCCGCCTTCAAACCAGGATTCGCGCCACCTGCACCGATCGTTCGCCCGGCGAGACCGCTTCCACGTGGTGACTTTCGCTCTATTAAATTATAAGGGCGATGCGTCTCCGCCTTCGACTCCTCGCTGCCATGCCAGAAGGGGATACGGCGACCGAGACCTCCGCCTCTCACCCCAGGCCGCACGAGCAGGACGCTCTTCCGCAACAACGAACTGACCGGCTTCGGGGCGGTCCGCTTTCTGCTACGGGTGTTGATGATACACTCAAACTGTTCCCCGGCGCAATGTTCCGGGCGCATCCCGGCGTCCTCGTCCCGCGTGGGACCTGGGCACCCACCAGCCGGGCCCGGTCCTGCGCAGCACAGGAGTTCACGATGGCCGATTCTCAACCGATCCGGGTGGCTGTCTCGGGCGCGGCCGGGCGGATCGCCTATTCGCTGGTGTTCCGCATTGCCAACGGCGGGATGTTCGGTCCCCATCAGCCCGTCGCCCTGAACCTGCTCGACACCCCCGAGGCCCTTCCCAACCTCCAGGCATGTGAGCTGGAACTGAAGGACTGTGCCTCCTTGTTGCTCCACGACCTGATGATCACCACCGATCCCAGGCGGGCCTTCGAGGGAGCTGACTGGATCATCCTGCTGGGCGGCAAGCCGTTCAGTCCGGAACACCGCAATCGCCTGGAGCTGCTGCGCCTCAACGCACCCGTCATGGTCGACCACGGCCGCGCGATCAACCAGGCCGCGCCAGCCGCGCGGATCCTCGTCGTGACGAGTCCCAGCAACGCCAACTGCATGGTCGCCCGGTCACAGGCACCGAGCGTACCCGAAGGCCACTGGTTTGCGCTCACCCAGGTGATGAGGCTGAGAGTCAAGGGGCTGATCGCCGAGAAGGTGGGCGCGCCGCCAGCGCGGGTCAACCGGGTGGCTGTGTGGGGGAACAACAGCGAGAATGGCTACCTCGACCTGAAGCCGGCACTGGTGAATGACCGCCCAGCCCTCGAGGTCATCAATGATCCGGAGTGGGTCAGCAACCTCACCGCCATGGCGGCCGACCGCAACGACGAGATCTACCGCCTGGCCGGGACCATGCCGGCGGGCTCGATCGCGCAGGCCATCCTCGGGACCGTGCGGTCGATCACCACGCCGACGCCGTTCGGGCGTTGGTTCTCCGCCGGGGTCGTCTCCGACGGCAGCTACGAGGTGCCGCGGGGCCTGGTCTTTGGCTTCCCCCTCAGCACAACCGACGGTGTGAACTGGTCGATTGTGCCGAACTATTACCTCGACGAGACTGGCCGGCAGCGGATCGCGGCCAATGTCGCCGAGATCCAGCACGAGACGATCGCCGTTAACGAAATGCTGGGCGCGATCTGAATGCCGACGCGATCCCGGCCGCACGTCGCACGCGCCGGCGGGCGCGCCCTCAGGTCCATACTGTACCCGCGTCCCACCTCGGGGTAGGAATGGCGCGCCCGGCGGGTTATCCTGGGTGCGTCCCGCCGGTGCCAGGCCCGTGGCCTCGACCATCCCCCACCCCCAGGGCCGCCGGACGGGCCGGGGAGGATCGACTCATGCCCTGGGCCTCGCGCATGAATTGCTGGATGACCGGCCTGGCCGTGCTCCTCATGGCTTCCACCGCGACGGCGGCCGACCGCCCGGCCCGGCCGAACATCGTCTACATCCTCGCCGACGATCTCGGCAGCGGCGACGTGCGCTGCCTCAATCGCTCGGGCAGGATCGCCACGCCCAACATCGACCGCCTGGCCGCGGCCGGCATGACCTTCACCGACGCGCACTCGGGCTCGGCCGTCTGCACTCCGACGCGCTATGGGATCATCACGGGCCGATACGCCTGGCGCACACGGCTGCAGTCGGGCGTCCTGGGCGGATGCAGCCCCCGGCTCATCCCGCCGGGGCGGCTCACCGTCGCCGAGCTGCTCCGCCGCCAGGGTTATCACAGCGTGGCTGTCGGCAAGTGGCACCTGGGCATGAACTGGGCCCTCAAGCCGGGCAAGCGGCCCTTCACCGACGCCATCGAGAAAGGAGCCGACGGCTGGAACGTCGACTTCACCCGGCCCATCGCGGGCGGTCCCACCTCGGTCGGCTTCGACGAGTACTTTGGCATCAGCGGCTCGCTCGACATGGTGCCTTACACCTTCATCGCCGACGATCGCGTCACGGCCATCCCCACGGTCGACAAGGCGTTCCCGATGATGCTCGGCCAGTCGCGGAATCGGTTCACCCGGCGCGGACCGGCCGCGGCCGACTTCGAGGCCGAGGATGTCCTGCCCGCGCTGGCCGCCCGCGCCGTCGAGGCGATCCATCAGGGCGCGGCGGGAGCGAAGGCCGGACACCCGCTTTTCCTTTACCTGGCGCTTTCCGCCCCGCACACGCCGATCGCGCCGGAAATCCCCTGGCGCGGCAAGAGCGGCCTCAATGCCTACGGCGATTTCGTGATGCAGGTCGACGCCGCCGTGGGAAAGGTCCTCCGGGCGCTCGACGAGCACGGTCTGACCGACCCCACGCTCGTGGTCGTCACCAGCGACAACGGCTGCTCGCCCGAGGCGGACTACCCCGACCTCCTCGCGCATGGTCACGACCCGAGCATGGGCTTCCGCGGCACCAAGGCGGATATCTTCGAGGGCGGCCACCGCGTGCCGTTCTTCGTCCGGTGGCCAGGGGTTGTCGCGGCCGGGACCCGCAGCAGCCAGCTCATCTGTCTGACCGACCTGATGGCCACCTGTGCGGAGATCCTGGGCGAGAAGCTGCCGGCGGACGCCGCCGAGGACAGCGTCAGCATCCTCCCCGCGCTCGAGGGCCGCGACCGCGGCCCGCTCCGCGAGGCGGTCGTCCACCACTCGATCAACGGCTCGTTCGCGATCCGCCAGGGCGACTGGAAGCTGGCGCTCTGCCCCGATTCGGGCGGCTGGAGCGTGCCCCGGCCGGGCACGAAGGAGGCGGCCGGTCTGCCGCCGGTCCAGCTCTACAACCTGGCCTCCGATCCCGCCGAACGCCAGAATGTCCATGATCGCCATCCCGAGGTGGTCGCCCGCCTCACCGCCTTGCTGGAAAAATACGTCGCCGACGGTCGCAGCACGCCTGGACCCGAACGCCCGAACGACGCGAAGGTCGTCGTGCGCAAGCGGACCCGCCCGGCGCGCTGAGCGCCCCTGGGACTGAGAGAGA
>JAKAUH010000172.1 GCA_021818605.1 Planctomycetota bacterium | reverse complement strand
CCGTCGACCGGCAGCAACTCGCGATACCTCCACATCGACCGCGGCCGGGAGGCGATGGTATCGCGGTCGAGGGTCCGCGCGACGGCCTCGTAGTCGTACGTGACCTCCAGCGGTCCGAAGTCCTCGGTGCAGAAGTTCAGGGCTTCCTTGGGATAGGTCTTGCCGCACAGGCGGCACTTCAAACCGATGGCTGTTTCCGCGGGCACCGCTGTCACTCCCGATAGTTGGAGGATCACACCACCGCCGGCCGGGTTTTCTCCGTCCGCCGGTTCTGTGCTTCGGAAGGTCGCTGGCCCGCCTCTGGCCGACCGGCACGAGCCGGCACCTCGGCGTCACGAGGCCGGCTGGCCATGGACCTTCCGTCTCGATCCAGAGTTTGCTTCTCGGCGCCCGCGAGGTGGGAGTGATCAGGAGGGATGACGCCGGCCGCCACTTCGAGCGACCGCCGCTCTTGATCTTATCTGCCCCATCGGCGTCTCCTGGGTTGGTCGACCGCTTTCAACGGTCGCGTCCCATGAAAAGACGCTGGGCGGGAGTTAGCACCAGCATTCGCCAGGTGGCGAACCGGTTGCTGTGGCGTCGTCGGGCCCGTCCCTCAGCCACTCTGGATAAGATGCGCACCAAATTGTAATTTCAAGACTCTACGCGCCCCGACCGCCGCGCGTCAAGTGGGCTTTGACGCGGCCGCACGTCGACACGCCGCCGGACCCGGACGATCGGCCCCCCCGGCTCCGACCATTCCGAGATCGCCGCACGCTCGAGCTGGCTCTTGAGGTCCCCGACGCCCTTGAAGCGCCCGGTCTGGGACAACCGAAGGATCCGAGCCGCCAGCTCGATCGCATCCTTCCAGACCGGGAGTTCCTCGAAGCGCTGATACGCCAAGGGTATTCTCTCCTCACTTCTGTTCCGCAGACGATGGTCCAGGATTTCGAGAACGTCCTCCGTGCTCCGCTCTTCGTCCTTCGCTCTCGTCGCTCCGACCTCGCCTTTGCTCGTTCCGTCCTCCGTGCTCGGCTCTTCGTCCTTCGCTCTCGTCGCACCGACCTCGCCTTTGCTTGCTCCGTCCTCCGCTCTTTGCCCTCTGCCCTTCTGCGCTCAATCCAGGAATCGTGCTCGGCACCCCGTCAGCTCCCCACAAACTGGGCATAAAGCGTCCTCGCCCGGGCGATGTCATTCGTCCCCTTGATGATCGCGCGGCCGTCGGGGAAAACCGTGAACTCGTAGCCCTCGGTACTGAACCGCAGCATGAACGCGTTGTGCCGGACGTCGCCCAGCGACCCGAGCCGGCGGGCCATCTCGGGGAAATCCAGCGGCTCGGGCCGGCGTGCCGCGACCTGCACGGCATTCCGCCCGCAGAGCGTCGTCGTGTGCGAGCCCAATTCGCCCTCGAGCCACTCGAACTTGCGGTGCTTGCAGCACGGGCAATCCACCTTGCCCAGCAGGTTGGCGACCTTGAGCTGCCGGAACGACCAGTCCCAGACGTCGACCATGATCAGATGGTCGTTGAGCGCCTCGAGCTTGCCTGAGAGCAGCTTGATCGCCTCGATAGCCTCGAACGAGGCGATCACGGCGACCGCCGGCCCGAGCACGCCGGCCGTCTCGCACGTCGGTGTCATGCCAGGCGGCGGGGCGTCCTCGATCAGGCAGCGCAGGCACGGGGTCTTCCCCGGGATGATCGTCATCGTCTGCCCCTCGCTGCCGATCACGCCGCCGTAGACCCACGGCTTGCCCAGCTTCACCGCGGCGTCATTGATCAGGTAGCGAGTCTCGAAGTTGTCGGTGCCGTCCAGGATCAGGTCGGCGTCGCCAACCAGGTCGAGAATGTTGGTGTGATCCAGGTCCGTGACAACCGGCTCGACCTCGATCGTGCTGTTGATCGCGCGCATCTTCCTCGCCGCGGCCTCGGCCTTGGGCAGATTGTCGGCGACGTCCTGCTCGTCGAAGAGAATCTGGCGCTGGAGGTTATGCGTCTCGATGAAGTCGCGGTCAATCACGCGGATCTTCCCAACGCCCGCACGGGCCAGATGGTTGGCCAGCACGGTCCCCAGCGCCCCGCAGCCGCACAGGGTGACCCGGCTATTCAGGAGCGCGCGCTGCCCGTCCTCACCGAGCTGCGGGAACCGGATCTGACGGCTGTAACGTTCGAGCGACTCTGCGGACATCGTGGCTCCTCGGTGGATTCGATCGGCGAGACGGGCGGACAGGCCCGCGGCGGCCGCCGGGCAGGCAGGCAGACACGCAGGCAGAAAGGCAGACAGACAGGCGGCGACTCACCCGCCAGCCACCGCCGGGATGATGCTGACCTCGTCGCCGGCCTTCACCGGCGTGGCCAGATCCTCGAGGTAGCGGATGTCCTCGTTGTTGACGTACACGTTGACGAACCGCCGCAGCTCGGCGCCGTCGAACAGCCGTTCGCGGAGCGCGGGGTGCTGGGTGGAGACGCCGTCGAGTACCTCGCCGACGGTGGCGCCTTCGGTCTCGATGCGGTCGAGTCCACCGGCATGGGGACGAAGGGGGGTGGGGATGCGCACGACGGGCATGACGGATTCCTCGCGATGGTGGTCGGCCAATCAATCAATCGATCACTCAATCGATGTCGGTGGTTCAAGCAGGGCATTCTGCGTGCGGACGAGTGAGCGGGCAGGACCCGGCGGGTTCCGACCCGCCCTGCTCTGCCCTTCTCGTTCGGCGGCCCGCGCGCCGGGAGCCGGCCGGCTCAGAGGATGTCAAGGAATCGTCGAAATCGAGCGGAGAACCGAGAGCGAAGCATCACGGCGCCCGGAATCGTCACTTGAACCCATTCGCTCTCTTATCTCTGTTCTTCGCAATCGATT
The DNA here is from genome assembly GCA_021818605.1 of Planctomycetota bacterium. Lineage (GTDB taxonomy): Bacteria > Planctomycetota > Planctomycetia > Isosphaerales > Isosphaeraceae > JAKAUH01. The sequence goes on along the minus strand of JAKAUH010000172.1, from coordinate 1,230 downwards.
CCTTCACAGGCCCTCAGGCGACGCTGCCGGCCAGGGACGCCGGAGACCGAGACTGAGACCGAGACGAGGACAACGTCTCGAGCAGCCCCTCGAACTCTTCGAGGCTCGGCTGGATCACGACCGGCCGTCGCATCCGTTCCAGCAGCGGCTCCTGGGTCTTCAGTCCGTTGCCGGTGATGCACAGCACGATCGACTCATCCCGGCCGATCCGGCCCTGTTCGATCAGCTTCTGGGCGACGGCCAGAGTGACGCCTCCGGCGGTCTCGGCCCAGATCCCCTCGGTCTCGGCCAGCAGCTCCATGGCGTCGAGGATCGCCTCGTCCTCGACGTCCTCGCTCCAGCCGCCGGTCTCGACGATCAGCTTCGAGGCGAAGTAGCCGTCGGCCGGGTCGCCGATCGCCAGGCTCTTGGCGATGGTCTGGGGGTCGCGCACGGGCCGCACCTTGCTCGAGCCAGAGCGCACCGTCGCGGCGATCGGGTTGCAGCCGGTGGCCTGGGCGCCGTGCATCCGGGTGGTGACCGGAGTCTCCAGCAGTCCCAGCAACTCGAACTCCTTGAACGCCTTGTGGATCTTGCCGATCAGGCTGCCGCCGGCCATCGGCGCGACGACGTGGTCGGGCGTCCGCCAGCCCAGATCCTCGGCGATCTCGAAGCCCATCGACTTCGACCCCTCGGCGTAGAACGGCCGCAGGTTGACGTTCACGAACCCCCAGCCAAACCGGAAGGCGATCTGTGAGCAGAGCCGGTTGACGTGGTCGTAGTTGCCGTCGATGGCGATGACGTTCGCGCCGTAGATCGTCGCGCCCAGAACCTTCCCCTGCTCCAGGCCGTCGGGGATCAGAACATAGGCCTCGAGCCCGGCGGAGGCGGCGTTGGCGGCGACGCTGTTGGCCAGGTTGCCCGTCGAGGCACAGCCCACCGTCTGGAAGCCCAGCTCAACAGCCTTCGACAGCGCCACGGCGACCACGCGATCCTTGAACGACAGCGTCGGGAAGTTCACGGCGTCGTTCTTGATGTAAAGCTCGGAGACCCCCAATGCCCGCGCCAGCCGGTCGGCGCGGACCAGCGGGGTGCCGCCCACCTGCCGGCCGACCGCCGGCTCGCCGTCGACCGGCAGCAACTCGCGATACCTCCACATCGACCGCGGCCGGGAGGCGATGGTATCGCGGTCGAGGGTCCGCGCGACGGCCTCGTAGTCGTACGTGACCTCCAGCGGTCCGAAGTCCTCGG
>JAKAUH010000560.1 GCA_021818605.1 Planctomycetota bacterium | reverse complement strand
GATCTGTCGCGCACCCGCGGCGGGAATCCTCCCGACGAAGTCGGCGTCGGGAAGCTCACCCAGGCGGGCAAAGCCTCGCCCTCATGCCGTGATCCATTAGAATGAACGCCTGGACCGATGGCCCAATTCCCGCGGGAGGCGATCACGATGGCGGTCAGCTATGAAGAGGCGGCGGCGAAGCTGAAGGAATGGACCGACAACCCCGCGCTGGTGAACCACGCGCGCGGTGTCGAGGCCGCGATGCGCCTCGCGGCGCACCGGTATGGAGCAGGCGCCGACGACGAGCCGCGCTGGGCGATCGCCGGCCTGCTGCACGACGCTGATTATGACCGATGGCCGGACGAGCATCCGCGCCGGATCGTCGCCTGGCTCCGCGAGCGCGACGAGCCAGAGATCGCCCAGGCCGTCGTCGCGCACTTCGACCCGGCCGAGGTCCCCGATCTGTCCACCCTCGACAGGGCGCTGCTCGCCTGCGACGAGCTGACCGGCTTCGTCATGGCCTGCTGCCTGGTCCGCCCCGACGGCATCCGCTCGCTAGCGCCCTCGAGCGTCAAGAAGAAGCTCAAGGATAAAGGTTTCGCGGCGAAGGTGAAGCGCGAGGACGTCTACTCGGGCGCCGAGCGCCTCGGCGTCCCGCTCGACGAGCATATCCAGCTCGTCATCGACGCGCTTCTTCCCCTGGCCGACGAGCTGGGCATCGGTGGCTCGGGGACGTGACCCGGATCGCGCGTCCGGCGCACCTGGCGGCCGCCAGACGCGTCAGGACGCGCTCACTTCTTCTTCACCGCCTCGAAGCCGATGTCCACCCAGACATCATCGCCGAGGACTGACGGCGGAGTCCTGGGCGAGATGCCGAACTCGGACCGCTTGACCTTGAACCGAGTGGTGAAGCCGATCCGGTGGACGCCCTTGGGGAACTCGGCGGTCTTGCCGCCCTTCAGCTCGAAAGCGAGCGGCTTGGTCTCGCCGTGGAGCGTCAGGTTTCCCTTGACCGCGTAGCCGTCCTGGATCGGCGAGACCGACGTGCTGGCGAACTCGATCGTCGGGTACTGGGTGGCGTTGAAGTAGTCCGGGTTCTTCAGGTGCGTATCGCGCAGGACGTTATTGGTGTCGATGCTCCCGGTCTTGATGGTCATCTTCACCGACGACTTGCTCGAATCGCTCGGATCCAGTGAGAGCGAGCCGGCGAAGTCATCGAACCGGCCGTGGACGTAGGTCAGGTCAAGATGGGTGATCTGGAAAGTCACGCCCGAGTGCACCGGGTCGATGTTGTAATCGTCGGCCGCAGCCGCGACGCCGAATCCCATCGCCGCGACCGCCGCCAGGGCCGTGGCCATCACGTTCCGCCTCATGGTTTGTCTCCTCGTCGCTCGAGAACGCTGTACGCCGGACGGACCGGTCCGCGGGCGCCGCATCGGTCCGTCTGGTTCTAACGATTACGGACGAGGTGTCAAGAGCCCAGCCGGCCGATTACGTCCTGTTGGCCGATGGCGGGTCGTCACAGTTCAGCGGCCCGGCGCCGGGGTTGCGACGTGGGCTCGTCGGGCGAGCAGTCGACTCCGGAGCACCTCGGGATCCTCCATCCGGGCGAGCTCCGCCTCGATGGGAACGCGGACCGGGTCAAACCAGCGATGGTCGTCGCGATACCAGCGGCGATAATCAGGGTGCGCGACAAACGCCCGGAAGAGCTGATCGGCCGCGTCGCGGGCGCGGCTGGGGTCGGACGCGGCGAGCACCGCATAGACCCGCGCCAGGTTGGCGTGGGCGAGCCCAACCTTGTGGTCGAGCTCGATCGCCAGGTCCCGGGTGAATTCCGCCACCCCCGTGGCCTCTTCAACCTTCCCCGCCTGGAGATAGCGGTACGTGATGCCGAACAACCGGTCGAATTCCTGGGGCGCGACGCGAATCTGGTCCGCGACGCCGGGAGTATCGCGCACGGCCGCCAGTTCGCTCCAGGCGTCGTCGAACCGCCCTTCCTTGATCGCCAGCCCGGCAAGCTTGATCCGGCTGGCGGCGTGGCCGGGCTCGATCACCAGGATCTTTTCGAGTTCGGCCGCGGCGAGCTGCCAAAGCCGGGCCTCCAGGAGCGAATCGGCCAGAGCCGAGCGGGTGGCCACCTCGCCCGGGTCAACGACCGGGGCCGACTGATGTCGGTCCTGACGTAGCGGGTCGATCCACCGGCTCACGGTCGCCGTGATCCCGGCGGTGCCGCCGTCCGGCTTGCCACCGCCAGGGGGATCAAGGCCCTCGCCGGACCAGAATGTCTGCGGCAACACCCGGCTGAGCATCTCGTAGCTGCGGATGTCATCCTCGAGGCCGCCGAACTGGCCCGACGCGGCCCGTACGAACGCCCGGGTGCGATGGAACTCGGCATTGCCGGGGGCCCGGTCCAGCGCCTGGTCGCAGAAGGTCAGCCCGTCCGCTGGCCGTTTGAGGTCGAACAGGCAGCTCGCCAGGGTCATCCGGACCACCAAATTGCCCGGCCGCAAATCGAGGCAGCGCTGCAGGTGGTGGACGGCCTGCGCCGTTCGTCCCAGTCCAAAGGAGGCCGCGGCGGCGCGGTAGTGGCCCCAGAATGAGCCCGGCCGGATCGCGGTCACGCGCTCGTAATGCCCGAGCGCGCGCAGGAGGGCGGCCTGCCGATCGATGGCCGGCCTCGGCGTGTCAGCACCGGTTGCCGTCCCCGGCTCGTCCTCGGCCGCGAAGCCGAGCAGGTGTTCGTCGAGCCATTTCGGAGTGGATTTCGTGGCCCGGGCTTCCTGCCCGGTGACCCGCGCGACCCAGGCGTCCCGCCCGGGGTCTGAACTCACGGCCGGCAAGGTCGTGCCGCGCGGACCCACGGCCATCTTGGCCGTGCCACTCGATATCGTGTCGGCCGCCTGATTGAGCCGGGCGGCCAGTCGTCGTCTCATCGGGTCGAAAGCGCGGATCGGCCGGTCCTCGCCGACCCGTTCCAGGATTGCAACCGCCTTCCGCCAGGACTCGGGCGAGTCCGGCCGGTCCTCCAGCGACCGGGCGTAGCGGTAGGCTCGCTCCATCAACCAGATTTCGAGGTCTTCACGCTCCGACCTCGGCAGGTAGCGAACGCCGTCTCCCTGCCGCCAGTCGCCCCGAGCCGGCGCATCCCCCGGGTCGAGGATCCGGTAGTCCACCAGCGCCCCGCGGGCGACCAGCAGGTCCCGCGGGTCATCTGCCTCACGGGTCGGCATGCCGGGCGAGCGCTGAAAACACAGGAACGCGCCACCGTCGGGATCATCCCATCGCCGCGCCAGGCTCTCGCGGGCCATGGTCTCGAAATCCTTCTGGAGCAGCCGATTGCTGCCGAAGAGCAAGAGCGCTGCGGCCGAGAGACCCACGGCCAGCAGCGCCACTGCCGCGGCGATCAGCGGCCGGCGCCGCACCCGCAGCGCCCGCGGTACGGTCTGACCCCAGAACGGCTCGTCGGCGTAGGCGAGCGGCCGGTCGGTCCGCCACCGGTCCAGGTCGTCGGCCAGCTCGGAGGCGCGCCGGTAGCGCCGGTTCGGCTCCGCATCGAGGCAGCGACCGAGGATCGAGCGCAGCGCCGGCGCGATCGGTCGTCCCGACGCGGCCACGACGTCGCTGATCATCGCCGCTGCCGGCCGCGAGCGGGCGTCCGCATGGGCGCGGGCCGCCGGGCCCAGCCGGGCCGGCCGCGCGGTCTTACCCTCGTCGCCGCCCCGCCGCGCGGGGATCGCTGCCTCCGTTGCGGGCCGGCCGCACAGGGTCTCCAGCAGCACGATCCCCAGCGAGTACAGATCGGCCACATGCGCCGCGAGCCCGGCCGAGAGCGCGTCCACCGGTTCCACACCATCGGCCGGCGAGCCCGCCGCCCCACCAAACGGCGACGACCGTTCGCAGGTCGTCGCGATCGCGCGGAGCCGCTCGGGGGCCATGTAGGCCAGCGTCCCGCCAGGGTCGGCGCTCCGGCCGGCAGCCGCGTCCTCGGGCGCCTCATGCCGCGCCAGGTTGAAGTCGAGCAGCATCGGGCTACAGCCCGACAACGGCAGGAAGGTAAAGAGCGTGATGCCCCAGGGTCTCGACATCCACG
>JAKAUH010000126.1 GCA_021818605.1 Planctomycetota bacterium | reverse complement strand
AGCGGCAGCCCCGCGCCACGCGCGGTGGGTGCGACAGCCCTCGCACCCGGTTCGGCCGGCGCCCAGGGCAGGCAGGGTTCGGCCATGAACTCGGACGCCGGGCTGGTCACCGGCGAGTACTTCCTCGACCATCAACTGGTGAGCTATCAATCGCAGGGCCAGAGCAACGGCATCGACCTCCAGTACAGCTCGGCGCAGGCCTACCCGCACCCGGTCGTCCAGTACCAGTTCACCACGCCGCTCGGTGGCGACTCCAGCGACATCACGTCGATCACCGCCCAGGCCACTCTGGCCGGCGTGGTCCAGGGCAACCCGGTCACCTACAACACGCCCGGCGGGCTCACCGACGGACAGACTTACAACGTTCCGCTCCAGCTCGACGCCAGCCAGTTGCCCACCGGCGTGTATTCCTACACCATGAACGTCACCGAGTATTTCAAGTACCGCCGCCCAGACGGCAAGTACGAGTATGTCTCGATCACGAACAGTAACACGGGCGAGGTGAATGTCGTCAACCAGTCCCAGGACCCCATGGGGGCGGGCTGGAGCGTCGGTGGCCTCCAGCACCTCTCGCAGCTCGCGACCAACGGGCCGGTGCTGATCACCGCCGGCCAACAGGGGACCGAGCAGTTCGACCCGGCCTACACCGCCGGGCAGGCGTACATCCAGGACCTCGCGGTGGTCGACGGCACGCAGTCGGCGCAGGTCCTGCCCAACGATACCACGGGCACCTTCCCCAGCCCGAGCCTGGCGCCAATTGGCATGACATTCCCAGGTTCGCCGAACGTTCCATCCCTGGCCACCGCCGCGGGTGATTTCAACGGCGATGGCCTGCCCGACCTCACCGTGATCAGTACGTCGAGCCTGTCGATTCTCATCAACAACGGCTCCGGCGGCTTCAACAATGGCTCCCTTTACAACCTCCCGTCGGGTTATTATGCCAGGGGGGTGGTCACCGGCAATTTCTCCGGGCACAGCAACGGCGTGCTCGACCTCGCGGTGCTGATGGTCTCCGGCAGCAACAACCAGTATTACGTCGCCGAGTACACCGGCAACGGCAACGGCACCTTCGCCTCGCCGGTGATCTCGTCGGCCGGCAACGGCGTCTACTCGAGCGGGAACCCCAGCTCCTTCGTGGCGGGGAACTTCACCAGCGGCTCCCTCTCCGACCTGGCCTTCGCGACCGACGACGGCAAGGCCGACGTGATGCTCGCGACCGGCGGCGGCTCGTTCGGCACGGCGACCAGCCTGGCGCTTCCCTCCGGCCACACGGCCGTCGGCGTCACGACCGTCAACGACATCGGCAACTCTTACACGGACCTGGTCGTCGAGTCGGCCAACAGCAACGTCCGCGACGCCGCGGGCGACTTCATCAGCGTCGACCTCTTCAGCAACAACGGATCGGGCACCTTCCAGTTCACCTCGACGTACCAGACGGTCGGCCACGTCGACACGGCGGTGCCGGGCCTGGTCGAGGGCGATTTCCAGGGCAGCGGCGTCGGCCCCGAGATCGCCGTGCCGCTGAGTGGCGACGGCCAACCCGCGTCGACCTTCCTCTCCATTGTCCCGCTGTCCACCTCCGCAACCTGGGGCAATTCCACCCTCTTCTCGCTTCCAATGACTGAAAGTTCCACGGGCGGATCCATCGTCGCCGCCGACCTCAACGGCGCCGGCCAGCCCAGCATTGCCATCGCCTCGGGGGACCAGCTCGCGATCTTCCTGCCCGAGCTCGACTGCAACCAGCTCTTCCCCGTCGAGACCCTCACGTCCACCGCAGCCGGCGGGATGTACGGCGCGCCCCAGTACGTGCTCGCCGTCGCCCCGTTCATGGGGACCCCGGCCACGGTCTCCTATCGTGGCCCCACCAGTGATCCGTCGGTACTCGTCCACAACAGCAGCGGGACCTGGACGCGGACCTACCCCGACGGCACGGTCATCCAGTTCAACTCGTCCGGGCAGGAAACCTCGCAGGCCGACCGCAACGGCAATACCTTCACCGTAAGCGCACGGTAAAACCAGTCTTGTGACGTCGGTTACGCTGCTGGGTTGGTCCGGTTTTTTCCAACCCAGGAGTTTGCCCATGCCACGTCCCAAGGATCTCGGTCTGGAACACACCTGGCGGCTGCGCCTCAGCCGCCAAGCCACCAGCGGCCTGTCGATCACTGCATTTTGCCAGCGCGAGGGAGTCTCCACGCCCTCCTTCTACGCCTGGAAGCGACGCCTCGCTCCGCCACGGACCGCCACTCCAGGCCATCCACCCTTGTTTGTTCCGATCCGGCTCGATTCCATGCCGCCCGCCACCGATGTCCCGTCGAGCCTCAGCTTCGAGATCGAACTGCCCCACCACATCCGCCTTCGATGCGCCGCCCCTCCCGATCCGGTCTGGCTCGGACGGCTCGTCACCGCCCTGGCCAGCTCTACGCCGGAGGAGGACCGCCCATGATCTCGACCTCGACCCGCTGGCCCAGGCGGAGCGGGGTCTTCTCCTGGAACGCGATCCGAACGATCAGTACGCGGGTATCCGCCGGCCGGCCGGGGTCCTCGGGTCGGGTCTGGCGGGGGACGACGGCGTCGGCGATCTCCTCGACCCGGCCGCGCCAGGTGATGTCGGGATATCCCTCGGCCGAGAGGGTCACGGCGGCGTTCGCGGCAATGCGCGGGATGTCGAACTCATCCACCTCGGCCTCGACCCGCAGACGGGTCAGGTCGGCGATGGTCAATAGCGGCGTGGCGGGAGTCACCGTTTCACCCGGATCGACGAGGCGCGAGATGACGACGCCGTCGATCGGGGCGACGATGCGATACCGGGAGGCATCGGCCTCGAGGCGGTCGACGGCCGCGCGCGCCGCGTCGCGCCGGGCCTCGGCGAACATCAATGTATCACGGCGCGCCTCGGGCGACGGCGGCTGAATCGCGACCAGCGGCAGGATGCCATCCAGCCGCGTCCGGGCCTGTTGCAGTCGCAGCGCCACCTCGGCCTCCATGAGCTGCGCCTGGGCCTCGCGCAGCGACGCGCGCACCTCGTCATCGCGCAGGCGCACCAGCAACTCGCCCTTCCGCACGGCGGCCTTCTCGCGCGCCGGCATCTGGACGACCGTGCCCAGGACCTCGGTGCTCACCGTGACCTCGGCGCCCGGATAGGTGGCGACGCGGCCCTCGGCCATCACGCGGTCGATCCCGGCGCCGGCCGCCAGGCCCGGCTCGACGCGCACGACCTCGGTCGCCCCGGCGCGGGAGGCGATGGTCTGGATCGACTGCCACGCCAGCACGATCAGCAGCACCACCGCGGAGGCCGGCAACACGACCCGACCCAGGATCATCGACGGCGACATCGTTTCACGCCTCCTCGTGGATCAACCGGCCGTCGCGGATCGTCACCACCCGATCGGCGATGGTCCGCACCCGCGGGTCGTGCGTCACAATCACCATCGCGCGGCCCTCCGAGTGCGCCAGGGCGCGGAACAACTCGAGCACCCGCCGGCCGTTCTCGCTGTCGAGGTTGCCCGTCGGCTCGTCGGCGAGGATCACGCTCGACTGACCCGCCAGAGCTCGGGCCACGGCGACCCGCTGCCGCTGGCCGCCCGACAGGTCGCGCGGGCGGAACGTCCGGCGATCGCCCAGCCCGACGGCCTCAAGCATTCGCTCGGCCTCGCGCCGGGCCTTCTCGCCGCTCCAGCCCTTCAGGTTCAATCCGTAGGCCACATTTTCCACGGCCGACAGCGCCGCGAACAGGTTGAATTGCTGGAAGACGAAGCCGATCGACCTCCGCCGCAGCTCGCGCAGCTCGTCCGGCCGACGCGGATCCACCGCGCGGCCGTCGACCACGATCCGCCCCGAGCTCGGCGTCAGCAGGCAGCCCAGAATACACAGCAGCGTCGTTTTACCCGAGCCCGAAGGTCCCTCGACGGCCACGATCTCGCCGCGGGCGACGGCCAGCGAGACCCCGCGCAGCGCGGGCACCTCGAGCGCACCCTCGCGGTAAACCTTCGCGACATCATCAGCCTCGAGCACGGGCATGACCTCGTTCGCCTCCTCGTCTCGTCTCGTCTCGTCTCGTCTCGTCTCGTCTCGTC
>JAKAUH010000884.1 GCA_021818605.1 Planctomycetota bacterium | reverse complement strand
TCACTCCACGGTCAGGATCGGCTCGATGTCGCCGTCGGAGTCGAACCGGGCGATCAGGAACCGCGCGGCGGTCTGGTGGCCGAGGAAGGCGCGGCGGATTGGCGGAGCGAGGCTCCGGTAGATCACATACGTTTCGTCGCGGCCCCAGCTCACCCGGATCGCGACGGCGCGATCGGATTCGACGGCGCGCGACCGCTCGGAGACAGTCAGCACCCGCCAGTCAGGCGGCGAGCGGTGCCGCGCGGTGTCCCACGAGACCAGAAGCGGCAGCCAGCATCGCCGGCCGCTCGGCGCGATCCGGAGCACCAGGCGGCCGCCGTCGGCGCGAAATGAGCCGCGATCGGTGGGATACGGCCGGCACGGCAGCGCGATCGGCAAGATCTGCGCAGCGCCCCGACGACCTGGCCCGGCCAGCGCCAGGGCCCGCGATTCCCGGACCGGGGTGGTCGTCAGGTCGGGCGGAATCGTCAACGACAGCGCTGGCGACGCGGGCCAGGCGCCGGCCGCGGCGGGCCGTTCGGACAGGGTTGCGAGCAGGGCCATCCGTCGACCCCTCAGCAGCGCCGCCGAGCGAGTGACCCGGACATCTCCCTCGCGCACGGTCCACTCCAGCAGGTCGGCCGACGAACCGGTGATCCACCGCGACGGCCGGACCCGGGTTGCCGTCGCCCCGGCGTGATTCCCGCCTTCCTGCTCGATTCCGCCCCATTCGGGACCCAGCCAGGTCCGCCCGCCGCCATGCAGCTCGACCCGGCACGGCGCGGATGGATCGCGATGGTCGACCGCCAGGAAGTCGCCGTCCGCCCGCCAGTCGGCGCGAAGCATCGCCAGGACCCGGTCGGCCGCCGACCACGCGGGCAAGGGCGGCGGTTGGTCGCCCGGTCGGGACCGCTTCCGGCCGCCGGGGGCCGTCCATTCGCCGAGCACCCGGCCGATGCCCGTCCCCGCATACCATTGCACCCAGTCTCCGGCCGGCCACCGGGCGGCAGCCTCCGTCCCGGCGTCGTTGCACTCAGCCGATAGCGCCAGAACCCGGTCGGGCCGCGAGAACCGAAGCGCGGCCAGGACGAGCGCGTCGATCGCGTCCTCACACCCGATCGGCCACGAGCCCGATCGGGCGCGCGAGCGGGCCAGATCCTCCAGCAGCCCCGGCCAGTCGCGCACCGGCGGACGGCGCGGCACGCCGTCGGCGTCCAGTTCACCGGCCAGCCACTGCGCCAGCGGCCCGCAGTTCCCGTCGTCGAGCCATCGCGTCACGGCCGCCGCCAGGCGATCCCGCGTCGGATCGCCGCACTCGTCGTCTCTCTGGATCATGGTTCTCGATTCGTCCTGCCCTCGGCCGCCGAGGTGAATGAATGCCGGAATCGTCGCCGGTCCACCCTCCGCGCCGGTCCATTCTCACAGATCGCGGAGTCTCGCCACGAACTTGTCGCTGAATGCCTATCTCTTCGGCTGCCGTGCCCTGAAAACACACAGACACCCGAAGGATCATGAAGACGACGCAAAGGTCCGGGATCCCGGCCGGCGAAAAATCAGAAATCCGTATGTTCTTGCATTGCAACGAGTATCGGACTCAAATCGAGGCGATTCCGGGCGATTTTCCGGATGGATTCCGTGAGTTGGCACTGCCCTTGCTTTTATCCCCTCTCGTACAGGACACGAGCATCGACGACACGAGTCGAGTCGATTCGAGTCGATTCGAGTCGATTCGACCTGAGATTGAGATCGTCCTGACCAACTTACAAGCAGCCAACCTTCTGGCGTCGCCGTTCCTTGACTGGGACGGTCCCCCGCCAAAGGGCGAGCGGGACGCCTCGCACGACCCCCCGCTCGCCCTTTCTCAAACAGAAGCTTCCGGCCCGGTCGAATGAGGGGCCGGAAGCGGAGCCAACCGGCCAATTGATCGGGTTTCGTACGAGGAGGGGAGAGGTCCTCGTGGGAAATCTTATCGTTGGCCGGTTTTTTTTTCACCTGGCCGGACGGTCCTCGCGGCCGACGGCGGAAGCGCAACGGCAGACAGAACGATGGCGGCGGCAGCCGGCCCGTGGCATCCAGGACGATGGACAACCACCGTGCTATCGATCTTTCACGCCTGCCTCATGATGCGGCACCGCAAGCCGATCGGGACGCCGAGGGTGCCGCAGGGCCCGGCCCGGATGGGCATGAGTGTGCTCCTCGCCGTCGAGCACGAGTTGGCCGTTGACCAGGACGTAACGGATGCCGACACTGTAGCGGAAGGGGTCGAGATAGGTCGCCCGGTCCGCCACGTGCTCGGGGTCGAAGATCGTCACGTCGGCGAACAGGCCGGGGCGGAGGATCCCTCGGTCGACGATCCCGACCTTGGAGGCGTTGAGCGACGTCATCTTGCGAATTGCGTCCTCCAGCCGTAAGAGCCGGCGCTCGCGGACATAGCGGCCGAGCACCCGGGAAAACGTGCCGAAGCTGCGCGGGTGCGGGTGCCCCACATGGAGCGGACCTTCCACGGCCATCGCCGAGCCGTCCGACCCGATCGAGCACCACGGCTGGAGCAGCGCCAGGTTCATGTCCTCCTCGGTGTGGTGGGCGTAGATTGTGCCGACCGAGCCCCCCTCGGCGATCAGGAAGTCGAAGAAGACGTCCACTGGATCCGGCGCCTCGCCTGACCCTGGCGGCGGCGTGAGCGAGGCGATGACGCGGTCCATCGTCTGTCCCTCGAACTTGCGATTCGCCGGAGAGAGCCGCGCGCTGATCATCATCCGGCTCCAGTCTCCGCCGACGGCCGTGTAATGGTCGTACCAGCCTGGCAGCCCCGACTTGATCTCACGCTTCATCCGTTCGCGGGCCTGCGGATCCTTCAGCCGGGCGAGCAGGGCCTCCTTTCCTCCCTCGTGCGCCCAGGGGGGGATGATGGTCACCAGGTTGTTGTTGCCCCGGGTGTAAGGGTAGACGTTGGACTGGACGTTGACTCCCTCGCGGCGCGCGGTCTTGATCAGGGCGACAATCTCGCCCATGTGGTGCCAGAGCGACTGGTCGGCGATCTTCAGGTGGGTGATGTCCACGGGGATCCGGGCGCGCCGGCCGATCTCGATGGCCTCGGCGACCGCGGCGAGGACCTCGGTCCCCTCGTGGCGGAGGTGGGTGGCGTACAGACCGCCGTGGCGACGGACGACGGCCGCCAGCTCAACCACATCGTCGGCGGTGACAGCCAGCTCTCGCGGCGAGGCAAGCATGGTCGACAGGCCGAGGGCGCCGTCGCGCATCGCCTCGTCGAGCAGCGCTTTCATCGCCTCGAGGCGCGCCCGATCGGGCCGGGCCAGCGAGTTCCCCTCGACGCACTCCAGCAGCGTGCCGAGCCCGACATAACTCGCAACGTTCACCGAGATTCCGTGGGCCTCCAGCGCGTCGAAGTAGCCGCCGAGCGTCGTCCAGGAGCCGGCCGATTCCGCCGGCTCGGCGTCTTCCGGCAGCCGCGCCGGGATCTTCCCCTTGCGCGGACCGGCCGATGTGTCCTCGCCGAGGATCTCGGTGGTGACGCCGTCGTGGACCTTGCTCTGGGCATCGCCGTCGCGAAGCAGGTGCATGTCCGAGTGCGAATGGATGTCGACGAAGCCCGGCGCAACGACCAGGTCGCGGGCGTCGATCGTCCGGTGCGCCCGGGCATCGTCGAGCTGGCCGATCACCGCGATCCGGTCGCCGCGGATTGCCACGTCTCCCTTGAACCAGGGGTTCCCCGTGCCGTCAACGATCGTCCCGCCGCGGATCACGACGTCATAGGGGCCGGGCTGAAGCTCCTGGCCGGAGGCGGTCATCGCAAGGCCGACCAGGGTCATGAGCACCGATACGAGTCGTGTCCTTATCATGTTGTCCGGTCCTCAGCGCGAAAGGGTCGGGACGTCGGCGGCGTTCGGCGACCGAGCCGCCGGAAATGCCCTTTCGGTTCAGGTTATCCTCACGCCACGCCCGACGAAAGCCGGAACTCCCCGGGCGCGCATCACTTACCGGCCGCCCCGCGCCCGGGCGAAAGGTCAATAACGGCGGCCGGGCGCGGACGGCCCTCGCCTCGCCGGCTGTTACGCGAAGCCGAGGACCGGATGCGGGACG
>JAKAUH010000774.1 GCA_021818605.1 Planctomycetota bacterium | reverse complement strand
TCGCGGTGGCCATGTCTCGCGCTCCGGATGGACTCGCAATTCCTTCTGTCCATTCTAACCCGAGCTCAACCCTCGCGACGATCTCGGCGGGCGCGGCCCTCGTTGGTCACGGAGATTTCGGAGCCTGAAAGCCCGGAGGCAGCGGGACCTGCGCCGGGCTGGCGAGGTAGTGGACCAGCGAGCGGACCTCGTGCTCGGAGAGCGGCTTCCAGAGGTCATCGGGCATCATCGACTGCTCGCTCTGGCGCCGCGCGTCGATCTCGGACCGGGGGATGACCACGGTCTCATTGGCCGTGACCAGCGTAAGGGTATCCCTGTCCTCGGCGCGGATAATCCCGGTGAGGACGCGGCCATCCTCGGTCGCGATGGTGTGCGCCAGGTAATCGCGGCCGATCAAGGCGCTGGGATCCAGGACGTTCGAGAGCACATAGTCGAGGTCGGCGCGGTTGGAGCCGGTGAGGTCGGGCCCGACCTTGCCGCCCGTGCCAAAGAGCGTGTGGCACTGCTGGCAGGTCTTCGCGAACATGGCGCGGCCGAGCGAGGCGTCCGGCGGCGTGACGGGCTTCGACCTGAGCATCGTTCGATAGCGGGCGATTGTCCGGGCGCGGTCGGCGGTCGTCTCGCGGACGGCGCCCCAGACCTTCTTGATGCTTGAATCAACCTGCGGGTCGTGCAGGTTGCGGAGCTGCCGCACCAGGTCGGCGGTGAGATCGGCCCGCGGGAGCTGGTTCGCCTCGACGGCCGAGAGCAACTCGCGGGCCCACTCGCGGCGCGAGGCCAGCGTGTTCAGGGCGTCGCGGCGCTCCGACCGGCCCAGTTTCTGGTACGAGGCGACCAGGGTCCCCGGCGTCGCCGGGTCGCCGTAGGCCGACAGTCCGCGCACTGCCTCGCCGCCGAGCGCTGGGTCGAGCACCAGCGCGCGGAGCTGCTCGGGCAACCCGGCGTCCCTGGCCTTCAAGAGCGCGGCCAGGGCCTCGCGGCGCGGTTGGACTCCCGCCGTCGAATCGGCGAGCACCGCGCGGAGCGAGGCTCGCGCCTGCGGATCGCCGAAGAGCAGCCCCAGCGAGGTGGCACGGGCGCGGACGGTTCGGTCCGGATCGGCCGCCAACCGGGCGAAGACGGCCGGCCACTCGGCCGGCATTGCGACCTGGCGACGAGCGCGCAGACCCTCCTCGATGCCAGCCAGGAACGTCGCCCGCGACCCGGAACTCGTGGAGCGCCCCAGCTCGCGGACCAGGGCGGCGAGCGCCTCGGGCGTGCCGACCGAGCCCACCCGACGAGCCAGGAACTGTGACACCAGCGGGATCGGCGTCGTGGCCGCCAGGCTCGCGGCGCGAGCCGGGTCGACCTGGGCCAGCGGCGCCGCCGCATACCAGTCCATCAGCGGGAGGTTGTGGTCGTTGCGGTCCTCGCCGTGCGTCAACAGGCCGGCAACGATCTCCGCGCGTTTCTCCCAGGGCATCCGCTGCGCCGCCGAGGCCAGGTAGAGCCGTACCACCAGCGAGGCATCCTGCCAGGCCATGATGGCGAAGCGGTCGAGGATCTCCCGAGCGGGTGTCGCCTTCTCAGTCGCCAGTTGGATCGTCCAGGCCCGCACGATCGCCTCGGGGTCGGAGAGCTTTTCGAGAACACGCGCGGTGTCATCGAGCCCTCCCACGGCTTGCAGAGTCCAGAGGACGCGGAGCTGCACGACGGCATTCTGCCGATGCTCGCGGCCGAGCGTCCGCAACAGGCCGGCAACCTCGGCCGACGGCCCGCGCTCCTGGAGGATCCTCCGCGCGTGACGGGCGTGCCACTCGTCGGTGCCCGCGAGCAGGCCCACCAGGTCGGGGCTCGAGAGCCGGGTCAGGTCGCGCGGGGCCTTCCGCGCATCGCCGTAAGTGAGCTTGAAGATCCGGCCGTTCGTCCGGTCGTGGCCGTTGACGTCGTTGTGGTGGCACTGGTTCTTGTCGTACCAGTCGATCATGAAGACGCCGCCGTCAGGGCCGTACTCGAGGTGGACGATCTGCGACCACGAGTCGTTGGCGAGGAGGAAGTCGGGCGCGTGCGAGCCGACGAATCCCGAACCCTGCGGCCGGAGCACATCGCGATTGAGCCGGGCGCCGTGGATGTTGTTCATGAACAGCGAGCCGCGGTACTCCGCCGGCCACGAATCGCCCAGGTAGATCATCGCGCCGGCGTGCGCATGGCCGCCGCCAGCCGAGTCGGATCGGCCGTTGCCGCCGTGCGGGTTCGCGCCCAGGTAATGGCGGTGGTCGGCGATCGTCTTGATGTCGTCATACGTGTAGGGGTCGAAGTGCTGGCCGGCCTGGCGTTCGTACCGCCCGCCCTGGATCATGTGGTACAGGTGCGGGATGACGCAGGCGGTGATGATCATCTGCCCGTGTACGTCGAAGTCGATGCCCCAGGGATTACTGGTGCCGTGGGCGAAGACCTCGAACTGGTGCCGGGTCGGGTGATAGCGCCAGATGCCAGCGTTGATCGGAACCCGGCGATCGGCCGGGGTGCCCGGCTTGCCGACCAGGGAGTGGGTGAACACGCCGTGGCAGCCGTAGAGCCAGCCATCCGGGCCCCAGGTGAAGGTGTTGAGTGTCTCGTGGGTGTCGTGCTGACCCCAGCCGTCGAGCAGGACCCGCGGCGGGCCGTCGGGCCGGTCATCGCCGTTGGCGTCGGGGATGAACATCAGCTCGGGCGCCGCACCGACCCAGACACCGCCGAAACCGACGGCCAGGCCGCTGACGAGGTTGAGGTGCTCGGCGAAGACGGTACGGCGGTCGAATCGGCCGTCGCCGTCGGAGTCCTCGAAGATCAGGATGCGGTCGCGCGCCTGGGCGGCCGGGACGCGCCGGGGGTACGAGTACGCCTCGGCGACCCAGATTCGCCCGCGGTCATCGATCGCCATCGCGATCGGCTGGACCACGTCGGGCTCTCCGGCGAAGAGCGAGACGTGGAACCCCGGCGGCACGGTCATGGCGCGGGCGGCCTCTTCCGGAGACAGCCCGGCGTGCTGGTAGACGTCGACCGTCGACGGCTGACGGCGGGGCGGGGCGTTGGGACGGGTCGCATGGAGCCGGAAGTCGTCGAAGTTCATGTGGCCCCAGCCCCCGGTCTCGCGGTCGACGAGCCGGATGCGAATCTCCTGGCCGACGTAGGGCGACAGGTCGGCCACAACGCGCTCCATGTCCTCGGTGTCGTCGCCACTGGCGAGGAAGATGACGCGGCCGGAGTCGTTCAGGATCAGCTCGACGGCGGTCCGATTGTGTGACCCTGCGCCAACGAGGAAGCTGGCGAACGGCCGGTTCAGCCGGAAGGGCGCGGAGGTCAGCGTGCCAGTGGCTGGATCGCCGCCCCGCTCGTAGGTGCCGATCCAGAACCGGCCGGCGTGGCGGCTGTGCATGTCGCCTCGGCGAGAGTGGACCGTGTCTCCCTCGACCGGCTGGCCGCGAAAGGCGTTCCCCTCGGACTTCCAGTCCGCAAGCGTGCCCTTCTCGAAGTCGGTGTTGAGCGGCCGGCCGCTCGCATCGGTCGGCAGGCTGCCAGCCTCGACCGGCTCGCCCGCGGTCGCGACGGCCTGCGCACATGAGTCATCGAGCGGGATCAGGAGAAGACACGAGGCGAGGAGAACCAGTCGCATCACGGTGCGCTCCAGCATCCAACCAGAAACAATATAAACAAACATGGAAACCGATCGTCGGTAGCGAAGGCGGTCTCGTCGGCGGGTACAGGCGGGGACCGAGCTCGAGGTCGGCTCCAGGATACGACGCGGAGCGTGGGATATGCTAGTGTGGGATGCATCCATCTCTGGATCGGGAACAGGGGAACAGACTCTGGCGGAGGACTGATGCAGACCCTCGACCTGATTGGCGTGCTGACCGTTCTGACGGCGGCGTTCGGATATGTGAATGTCCGCATCCTGAAGCTTCCTTCAACGATCGGGCTGATGGGACTGACGATGGTGTTCTCGCTGGGGCTTCTGGCCCTGGGCGAGTTCGTTCCGGCGATCGAGCAGGAGGCGCGGAGGGTCGTCGAGCAATTCGACTTCGACCGTGCGTTGCTCCACGGGATGCTCGGGTTCCTGCTG
>JAKAUH010000078.1 GCA_021818605.1 Planctomycetota bacterium | reverse complement strand
CCCGTCGTAGGTCAGGCTTTCTTGCCTGACTCCGCCGGTGTCGGTCGGATCCGGTTCGGAACGAATCGGACCGGACTCAGGCTGGAAAGCCTGACCTACTTCGGACCGGCCGAATCGGACCGGTGTCAGGCTGGAAAGCCTGACCTACTTCGGACCGGCCGAATCGGACCGGTGTCAGGCTGGAAAGCCTGACCTACGACGGCGTCCGCGGCTTTCCGGACAGCCGCTCAGCCCTCCACCTCCTGGAGGTTCAGCCCCTCGCGGGCGGCCCAGTCCTTCAGGATCGCCAGGCAGGGGGCATCGGGGTCCTCGTTCAATCGGGCCTTCGCCTGGAGGATCAGGCGGCTGTCCGGGTCGACCTCCACCGTAGCGGCGCGCTCGCGGCCCTCAGGCGATTCGATGCCGATCGACCAGATTGTCGTGTGCCTCTGCGAGCAGCGCTCGGTGTACGTGGCGACGCAGTGGTGCATCGCCTTGCCCTCGGCGGCCATCGCGTCGCTGTCGAGCAACTCGCGGATCGTCCAGGATCGGCCCGACTCATCCTGGCCGCTGAACTCGCCGACCGAGCACCGATCCCAGCGGATCAGCACGCGCGTCGAGTCGTGCCTCGGCTCCGACCGCCACTCGAGCGCCCGGCGGTACAGCGACGCGGCCGTGCGGCCCCGGAGGGTCAGCTCCGGCTGGGGCGGCGCAACACATAGTTCGGTATCCTCACCGATGATGACCGTGCGGAACTCGAACTTCTGGTCGTGCAGGTAGTCGACGATGGGCTCGACGTAAGCGAGGTCGAGGCGCGGGGTGCTGATGAACATCTGGATGACCGACATCCAGAAGTCGCCGTTGCCGAACTCGCCGCCCGCGCCCAGCCGAGTGGCGGCAATCGCCCGCGCCAGCCGGTCCGAACCGCCGAGGCTCCGAACCTGCGCCCAGCGGAGGGCGAACTCAACCGGAAAGTGCGCCGGGGCGTGGGCGAACTCATGCGCCGCCGGCTTCGACAGCCGGAGCGGGAACCCGGCGCCGCGCAGGCTCTTGCCCAGCCCAGCGTGCTTGAACCACCGTTGCCGCCGATGGGCCGAATGGTCGTCCCCATCGAACCAGACCGAGAGCAGCACGGGCGGCACGCGGTACTCGGCCAGCAGGTGATGCGCCAGCGACGAGAAGATCGGCAGCGTGTTCATCTCGGTCGGCTGCCACGTCCGGAGCGGCCGACGCCAGTCGCGCCGGTGTGCGTACAGACCCAGCAGGCCCTGGAGGATCCGGTCGATCCAGCCATCCTCGACCCGGCCGCGGAAGCACGCGGGGCTCAGCAGGGCCGAGCGGCCCCGGATCTCGCCGAGGAACGGGATGATCCCCTGGCGGGGACCGTCGTCGATCCCGGCGAGCATTTCGCGGATGCGGCCGTCGATCAGCGCCTGGGCAGAATCCCGGCGCAGTTTCTTCGCGAACATGGGACGCCTCACGAATGCCCTCGGAGACCTGGGTACGGACGGGGGACGACGCCGATTCGCCGACTCCCTCGCCGCCGCTCAGGACCCCGAGGCGGTCGTGAGCCTTCAGGTGCCGTGGCGCGCGGCGAGGGCGGGCGTCGGGAAATGAGCGGATCGCTGGACGTGCGCGGTGCGGTCCATCATGATCGGGTTCTCCGGGAAATGAGGGCCGACGGGCCTCTCTCGGGGTTGAGACACCCGAACCCAGGCGCCGGTTCGAATCGAGGAGCATCGCGTGAGATTTCCCGATATGACGCTGGCTCGGCGCTGGCTGTTACTGTGGGCCCTGTTCTTCTGGCAGGGCGGGTTCCTGTTCTACAGCTCCGTCGTCGTTCCGGTCGGCGGCTCGGTGCTCGGCTCGGAGCGGGAGCAGGGTTTCATCACGCGGCAGGTCACGAATTACCTCAACCTGGCGGGGGCGGTTGCGCTGGCCGTGTGGGCGTGGGATCTCGCGGCCGGGCGCGGGGGCTCGCCCGTCGGCCGCCGGCTGCGCTGGGCGATCTGGGTGGGACTGGTGCTGTCGCTCGTGGTGCTGGTCTGGCTGCACCCGCGGCTCGACGAGTTGCTGAAGCCCGAGGACGCCGTCATCCTCAATCGCCGCGCCTTCCGGGCGTTGCATGAGCGCTACCTGATCGTCAGCACGGTGCAGTGGGTCGGCTGCCTGGCGCTCTCGGCGTGGATGATCCGGACCTGGCGGGCCGAGGATGCGTCAGGCCGATGGGGCCGGGCGATCCCGAGGGATGATCCGGTCGATCCCGATGCCCAGTCCGACCCCCACCGTGTAGCAGACCAGATCGCTCCACAGGAAGCCGTGGCCGAGGATCAGGGCGCCCGGGGTGGTGGCGCGCACGGCGTCGATCCAGGGGGCGTGATAGAGCTGGCTCAGCTCGACGGCGAACGAGAGCGTCAGGGCCGACAGGGCGAGCCGAACCGTCGATGACCGGGGAACGAGCAGGCCGAGCCCGAGAAAAGCGGCGAGTGCCCAGAGCGTGTCGCCCGCGTAGGCCGCCACAAAGGCCGGCAGGTGCGAGGAAAACCGGCGCGAGCCGAGCCCCAGGACGATGACCAGGGCGATCAGCGCGAGCGGGATCCAGGGATTGCGACGGGACGCCTGCATCGGTACTCGACTCCCGGGATCCGCGGGCGGGCGGGCGGGCGGGACACGCTCGCGACCGCCTGCACTTCGGTCCTGGCCGCGGCGGGGTCATGAGACCCTCGCTGAACACGACCCAGCCGCGACGAGTGAACGTCAACGAGGCGCTTCGTCCAGAAGCCTGCCATCCGCTCGCCATTGATCCACGACCCACCGCGCGATCCGGTGGAGTTCCTTCTCGCCGTCTGACTTCGGATCGCGATGGCGGGCCTCGATCTGGCGGATCCGCTCCAGGCCCGCGCGGTACTCGGCCCGCTTCTTGGGCGTCAGCTTGCCCTGGGCGGCCATCGCCCGGACCCGGTCGGGGCTCACCAGCGGCGACGGCTGGCACCACGTCCGCTCGGCGGCGAAGGCCGCCTGGATTTCGAACAGGTCGTCCACGGCCTGCTCGGTGCTCGAGATGCCGAAGACCTCCTTGCCCAGGATCGATCGGAATCGCTCGAACGACAGATCCGGGTCGCGGCTGAACTCGCGGTAGGCGATGCGATTGACCCGCATCGGCAGCTCGAAGTATGGCGGCTCGCCCACGTCCAGCCAGCCGAAGCCCAGCGGCACCTGACGCTTTCCCTTGAGCCACTCCTGGCCCTCCTCGGCGACGGTGGCGACGAAGGAAAACGCCTCCAGCGACGGCACATGGCCGGTGACGCCGGCACTCCTCGCCCGCAGGGCGCCGGCCTTGATGTCCTGCGGCTGGCGGAGGGCGGGCGCGTCGTCCCACCACAGACTGCTCCTCGCCCGCCCGATGAGTGCGGGGTCGAGGTGGGCACTGTGCGGCGTGAAGAACAACGTCCAGCGCGGGTCGAAGGACTGCCGCGCCGCCCGGACGCCGAAGCCCGGCACCTCGGCGCCCGAGAAGTAATGAGGATAGACCACGATCGTGGCGTCCGGCTTCCTCGACCAGACCTCGTCCGAGATCCGCTTCACGAACGCGAATTCCCTGTCGAAGAAGTGCGGGCCGCAGTCGGGACAGTGGCAGATGGCGTAATCCGACGACTCGATCAAAAGCCCGTCGGCGTTCGGGTAGAAGTCGAAAATCATCTCCCGAACGTACTCAAGCAGGAATCGCTGCGACTCGGGCCGCGACGGGCAGAGGTTGTAGCCCCAGCAGCCGATGCCGCCCTTGCCGGCCGGCCGTCCTTGCCGACAGCCCGGGTCTCGGGGTGCTCGAGCGGGTATTGATTCACGCCGTCGTAGCCGAACGGGGTGAAGCCCAGCAGGACCCTGATGCCCCGAGTATGGGCATGGTCCACCAGTTCGCGGACGAAGTCCTTGCGGACGTTCTCGTGCTCCTGGTTGTACGCCCAGGTAATCGGGAACTTCCGCGATCGGAACGCCCCGGCGACCCAGAGAATCAGCGTGTTGCCGCCGTCGTCGTGGATGCCGTCGACGATCCGGCGCCAGTCGGCCAGGTCGTAGGTTGGCATTCGCATGAATGTGATGTAA
>JAKAUH010000359.1 GCA_021818605.1 Planctomycetota bacterium | reverse complement strand
GTTGTTGAGATTGAGACGACCAGGATGGGTGAATCCCACCATCCGTCGCGGTTCTACCTCGGTGGGTTTCACTCAGACGATGCGAAAGGAAAGAATCGGAGAAAAACAGCAGCCCAAGCGCGAAACGGCATAAGCGTTCTGCGGCGACTTCCGCCACCGCGACAACTCGTCGGCCGAGAAAAACAGCAGGCCAAGCGCGAAACGGCATAAGCCCCAGGCGAATCCACTCCTGCATCGAATTGCTCTCTTTTATCCGTTCTTCGATGATCGATTTCTTCACGGGCTCTCACCCTGCAACCGTCGGAATTGCCTTCCGCAAGGGATTCTGACCGACCCGACGCAGCCTGACGCCCGTTTGAGAACCGCGCAGCTCAACCATCGGCGACGCGAATCCCGCATCTCCGCGAACGTCGCCGCGCGCCGGCCAGGGATCGTTCGAGATCCCGCCCCGGATAGGCTGCTCCGCCGCCGCCTCGGGGCGGCCAATGGCCGTCCGCCCTCTGTTCCGGGCCCCGATCGGCTTCGGATTTGCAGGAAAACGGGGGCCGGAAAGCCAATCGTATCCCTTCCGAAGAAACCGGCTTGATCCTAAATCGAAGATCTTTCCATCAACCGGTAACGGGGTTCTCATCCCCTGAAAGGAGCTTGATGTGGGTCTGCTCCTGTGTTCATCTGGGGTCATCTGCGCGCGTAGGGCACTACGCCGGCGGGTCAAAAGAGGGCGGACTCGCCACCGAGCCGTCCTGGAAGCCATGGAAGATCGCCGGCTGCTCTCGGTCATAGAGGGCGGGCCGGGCCATTCGCCTCCGCATGGAGCGCTCGTGGCCGGCCCATCGGGGCCGTCCGGTCCGGCGACGGCCGGCCATCCGGGCCCCGCAGCCGCCGAGGCAGGAACAGGAGCAGGACCAGGAGCAGGACCAGCGGTCGCGCCGCACGGCCCCGCCGCTCATCAATCCCACGCGACCTCCGCCGGTTCCCAGCCCGCCGGCCCGGCGGCGGGAGAACCAGCCGCAGGCGGCCAGGGACCGGGAAATGGACCCGCGGCCAACGGACAGGGACCTGGCGATGGACCCTTGGCCAACGGACAGGGACCTGGCGGCGGATCGAATGCCAGCGGGCAGGGTCCCAGGGATGCACCGGCCGCTAACGGCCAGGGCCCAGGTGGACCAGCGGCCAACGACAATCAGGGACAGGGCCCAGGAGCCAGCGATCAGGGACCGGGGGCCAGCGGACAGGGACCAGCCGGACCGGCTGCTAACAGTCAGGGCTCAGGCGGACCGGCCGCCAATGGCCGGGGACCCGACGGACCGGGCGACGGACCCGCCGCCAACAGTCAGGGACGGGGCCGCGGACCGGCGACCAGCGATAATCAGGGGCCGAACGGCGGCAATACCTCCAACGATCAGGGGCCTGGTGGTGGTCCGGCGGACGGCAACCAGGGGAACGCGGCCGGCAATCCGGGACAGAGCAATGGCCCGGGAGCCAACGGCCAGGGACAGAGCAATGGCCCGGGAGCCAACGGCCAGGGACCAGGAGCCACCGGCCACGATGGCGGACCGGGAGCCAGCAATCAAGGGCCAGGCGGCGGACCACAAGCCGGCGATCAGGGACAGCCGGGAAGTCCCCAGGGAAACGATCAGGGACAGGGCGCGAGCCAGGTCGGCAGTGGCTCCGATCCGGGCGGCCCTGTCGCCGCCGGTCCTGCTCCGGGCGCCGGCCAGTCGCCCGCGAATCCGGGCGGAGATGGCGCGCCATCAGGCGGGCCCGGCCTGAGCGGCTCTCCGGGCGGTAAGGCTGCCGTCGGCAACACTCAGCCTGAAACCTCGTACGCCACCGGAACCGGATCCGACAGGTCGACTCCGAGCGACCGGACCGATCCCGCCGCGCCCGGCGGGTCCAGCATCGCTCGAGGCGGCGGAGCGGCATCGTCGCGGTCCGAGAGCAGCACTCCGGCCGAGCCGGGGACCACCACGGCCAGCGCGAATTCCTCCGGCGCGACGGGGCCCGTCGTCACGACGACCGCGGACCAGAGCGGCGGCCCCACCGGTCCAACCGACCAGGGTAGCGGTGCTCCGGCCGCGGCCGCCTCCGCCAGCACGGCCGCGGCGAGCCCGGGCGCCACCGATCCCGAGGCTGCGGCGACGGCCACCGCCGCAACCAGCCCGAGCCTCGTGTCGACCGGAGTTCCCGGGCCGCCTCCCGCTTCGGCGAGCAACTCCAATTCGAGCGGCGGGGCGAGCGGCAACGCCAGTCCAGGCGATGTCCCGGGCGGGGGATCCGGCCAGGGAAGCTCGCTCGCCGGGACCCTGAACACGGCGAACGTCCTGATCGGCGTGATCCCGTCGACCGGCCAGTCGGGCGGATCCGTCGCGCTGGGCGGTGCGCCATCGCCCGGCCAGAGCTTCGAGGAGACGGCACTCCTCCTGCGGCACAACAGCGGCCAGGGGGTCGACCTCGCACCGGAGAACGCCCAGACCGCCGCCGCGAGCGGCACCGATCAAATCGTCCATTCCCCGCAGCCGACAAGCGAGCTGCTGGCCGAGATCCTCCCGGTCGACCTGATGGCCCTGGACCAGGCGATCGCGCAATGCCTGGCGGGCATGGACACGATGAGCGACTCGCTGTCCGACCTGCTGGCATCCGACGGCGCGTGGCCCTGGGTCGCGGCGGGCGCCCTGGCCTCGACCGCCGGGGTCGTGGTCCAGTGGTGGCGGCAGAAGACCCGATATGTACCGCTCCGCCTGGCAAACGACGACGGTACGATCTCGTCATGGCTCTTCGAGTCGGCAACGAGGAGTTGAGAGACCGCCGCAGTCAGGAGTGGCAGGGCGAGGCTCCGGCCGGGCCGGGATGTTGGATGCGTCGGCATCATCGGACCCCGGCTCGCCGAGAGACTCGCCCTCCCGATCGGACCCGATCTCGGAACAGACGCTGAGTCCCTCCCATGGAACTGCCTTCAAGGACGGTCACCACGCTTGTGCTCGGGCCTCGGCGCGGGCACGGTGCGGGCGGAGCGAGGGAGGCGCCGGGCCCTCGCGGCGCACGCGTCGCGGAGGGATCACCGGATTCCGCGCCCGTCCCGAACGGCTCCGCGGGCCGGATCGATGAACTGGCCCGCGCGCTGGCCTCGGCGTGGCGTCAGGTGGAGGAATCGCGGTTCGAGGCGGCCAGCTTCGCCCCGGAGGCCTCGATCTACGAAGCCTCGGACAACGGTGAATCGCAATTCGAGGTAGCCGGCATCGCCCCGGAGGCCTCGACGCCCGTCTCCGACGAGGGGCTCTCGAGGTTCGTGGCCTGGGACTTCTCCGCGGCGGACGGCGAGTCGGCCGATGGCGTCGCGTCGGAATCTGTCCAGCATCTGGTCGATCGGCTGGTCCGCGAACTGGCCGAAGCCGTCCGCCCCGCCGGAAGCTCCGGGGCGGACGAGCTACGGGCCCGCCATCCCGACTTGCCCGAGCCGGCCATCCGCAGGATCGCCGAGGCGGTGAGCTCCTCGCAGACGCCCGTCGTGTCGGAGTCGGTGCAGGATGCGGCCGAGGCCTCATCACATCGCGAGTCCACCGGTGGCGAGGAATCCCGCTCGCAATACCTCCTGCCCAGGTCGGCCCGCACGCCCTGGCGTTTTCCAACGGTCGGCGAGACCGTCGGCGAGTTCCGCCTCCTCTCCTGCCTGGGGCGAGGGTCGCACGGCGCCGTCTTCCTGGCCGACCAGCCGAGCCTGGCCAATCGCCCGGTCGTCGTGAAGGTCACCGCCTGCGACGGTCTCGAGCACCTGTCGCTGGCGCAGTTGCGTCATCCGCACATCGTCCCGCTTTATTGCGTGCAGGATCTTGTCGACCGGAACATCCGGTTGCTGTGCATGCCGTATCTCGGCGGCGCGCCGCTGGCGCGGCTCTGGCATGACATGGCGGAAGTTCCGATCGACCGACGGATCGGACGGGACTGGCTCTCGGGGCTCGAGCAGCTCCAGTCGCATCCGTCGATCAGCGCGACGTCACAGGGTCCGGCGCGGGCATTGCTCGCCCGCGCCGGCTACATCTCGTCGGTCTGCTGGATCGGGGCCTGCCTGGCCGATGCCCTGCAT
>JAKAUH010000162.1 GCA_021818605.1 Planctomycetota bacterium | reverse complement strand
TCCTTGTCCCCCTCCAGCACCAGATCGCCGTTCTCCCTCGTGTAGAAGTTCCGCAGGTCCGGGAACCCCTTCTTCATCTGCTCGAAAAAATGCAGGACCGTGTCGCGGTTGCTGGGCAGCTCCATCTCCGTGTTGAGATTGACATTGATATAAAAGTCGTCCGCGTCGCAGTTATATCGATTCATCCGCATGGTCCTGATTGGCTCGCGCCGACGCCGGGCTCCCCGACCAATCCGGAGGGAAACCGGTGGGACCGAGTCCCCGCGCCTCCGTCGTGGCTGGCCTGATCCAAGGCGATCAGTCTACCACAACCGCCCAGCCGGGAAAAACGTGGCGACGCGCGAGGCGGCAAGCCGCATCGGTCGGACGCCGGCGGCAGTGCCAGCGTCCGCTCGCCTAAATCATGCCCCGGAACAAGGATAGGGCGGGCGCCCGCTCCCGGAGATGGCGGTGTGCTGCCGCGAGGCTCAGTGACCCGAGCCCTGGCGAGCCGCGCGCTCGCGGCCTCTCAGGGCCGGATCGCCGGCCGGCTCCGGCGTCTGAATGCATCGGTACGATCGTGGCACGACATCGCCCATCAATCAGAGTGACGGCCGGACCAGACGACGATACCTGATCGCGCAAAACGATAGCCCATCGCGCAAAACGATAGCCCGAGAGTCAGCAGCAACCCGCTCGACGGTTCCGGTACGCTGAAGGGATGAGGCCCACCACCGCTCGAGGTGCCAGCCGGAGGGTTCTCCGGCGAGCCACCGCCCATCGATGGTATCCCAATGTTGCCCGGCGTTGCACGCCCGCCGGTTCCACTCGACGATCCAGGGTGCGTGGTGCGGTAGCCGTCGAGCACCTTCCATAGACAGTCGTGCCAGTACTCGAACCTCTGCTCGTGCGCCTCCCACCGAGCGATCAGCCTTTCGATCACGGCCGGGTCGTTGAACATCCTGGTGTAGAACGGATGCTCCCGCGCAAATTCCCGAGGATGGTTGTGCTCGAGATTCAGCACGCCCTCGTAATAGACCACGGTTCTGTGCGCGAATCGCTCGGGCGCACGAGGACCATAAAAAACATGGATGCCTTCGGCCTGGGCTGGACGACCACCGATCGCGGCCAGACCGACCGCAACCAGGATGACCGCCGCGATACCGGAAGACCCAGCCCATCGTCCCGATGCCAACGTCGAACGCATCACCACCACCCCTGGGTCAGCGAACGAAACTTAACTAATTAGCCACAAATCTCGCAATGTTGAGACATCCGCTTTCCATGGAAGTCTCTCCTCTCCATCTATATACGATGGCGGCAACGTGGCGTGAAACGGGAAAAGCCGAGGCTCCGAGCAATTTCGGAGAGATTGTCATTTCTAGCTTGGATTGGAGATGGCTGATGTTGAAAAAAGACAACAAAGCCCACGCAAACGTGGCCGTGGCGCAGCGCATGGGGCGTGCGGCGAGCTCGAGAGCTCGAAATGGGGGACCGGATCGATCGACCGGCGACCGGGTTTTCGTGCGGCAACGATCGCTTCGGGAAGAAAGAGCAGAGCGGCCTCAGAAAGACAATTCGGCACGAAGCCGATCGGCCATTCGGCGGAAGACGGGCGTCCAGTCGCCAGTGGGGCCCTGGCGGAAGAGCGTCATGGAGGGATACCAGGGGCTGTCGTCGCGGTCGAGCAGCCATCGCCAGTCGGCGACGACGGGCAGGGGAACCCAGGCGCGAACGCCCAGGCTGCCCGCCAGGTGAGCGACGGCCGACTCGGGAGCGATCACCAGGTCCAACAGGCTCATGATGGCAGCGGTATCGAGGAAGTCGCGGCGGTCGTCGTCACCGGCTCCGGCTTCGGGGAGCACGGCGATTGGGAACCGATGCCCGGCACTGGAAATCTGTTCGGTCCCCTGGCCCTTCTGGAGGCTGATCAGGCGCACCCCGGGCAGGTCGGCAATCGGGGCGAGGAGCCCCAACGGGAACGATCGCCAGCGGTCGATCCGGTTCCGCGGATTCCCCTGCCAGGCGACGCCGATCCGGAACACCCGGCCGCCCGCGGCCACCGACGCGGGCGCGTCCACGGCGGTCGACTCGAGGCAGCGGTCGACGATCGGCCGCCAGCGCTGGACCGTGGCGGCGTCGGGGGAGAGGTAGGGGTAATCACCCGGGAGCGATGCCAGGGTCGTCCCCAGGATGGCGGGCAGACTCATCAGTGGGGCGTGCACGTCGCAACCGGGGAGCGGCGCGTACCAGTCCTGGACGGCGTCGACGC
Source organism: Planctomycetota bacterium (assembly GCA_021818605.1). Classification (GTDB taxonomy): domain Bacteria; phylum Planctomycetota; class Planctomycetia; order Isosphaerales; family Isosphaeraceae; genus JAKAUH01. The sequence continues at coordinate 1,837 of JAKAUH010000162.1, read as the reverse complement.
CCGGGCACCGTGACACCAGCCGGACCAGCGTCTCGGGGCAGGCCACGATCAGGCGCCGAGGCCCGCGCCGCCTGACCGCGCAGGCGAACCGGATGAACTGGAGCACGTCGCCGAGACCCTGCTCGGCATGGAGCAGGATCATGCGACCCTGGATGTCCTCGCCCCGCCATTGCGGGCGCGGCACCGGCAGGATCCGGAGGTTCCGACAGCCCAGCCGCCACTCGTACTCGGGCCAGCCCCGCTCGTAATCGCCGTGCGTCAGCCAGATGTACGAGCGGTTGCGATGGGCCTCGGGGAAGTCGGGGCGGACCGCCAGCGCCCGCTCGTACCAGACCATCGCCTCATCCCGCTTCCCCTGTCGGGCCAGCGTCATCCCGATGTTGTCGAGCGCCGCCGGCGAGTCCGGATTCAGCTTCAGCGATGACTCGAGCCATTCGATGGCCTCGTCGAACTCGCCCAGGTCCGACAGCGCCACTCCCAGGTTCATCTGCGTCTCGGCCGAGTTGAACTCCAGCTCCAGCGCCCGCCGGTACAGGGCGACCGCCTCCGCCGGTCGGCTCTGCTCCCACAGCGAATTTCCCAGATTGGCCAGCGTGCCGAAGTCGTCCGGCGTGACCTCCAGCGCCTGGCGATAGTAGCCCTCGGCCTCGACGGCCCGGCCCTGCTGCCAGATCGCGGTCCCCAGGTTGTTCAGCGCGCCGGAGTGCGTCGGCCAGATCGCGAGAACCTGGCGAAGGTAGTTCTCGGCTTCACGATACTGGCCGCGGCAGAGCAGGGCGGTCCCTTGCTGGAAGTAAGTCTTGGCGAGATAAGAGATTGCTTCCGGTGTGCCGCCGTCGGCCACCCGGCCCGCGACGCATCCATGCGCATTCCCGGCCATGGGACTTCTCCTTTTTTCCTGGGCCTGGGCGCAGAGTAGAACCGCAAACCGCCGCGGCTGAGAAGTCCAACTTCCCCGCAAGCCGAGACGCCGGTCCAGGATCGGAAGTCTTGCCGACCGCCGCGGATGGGGCATAGGCTAACACGTCCTGACAGGATGGGGACTGGCTGTGTCTCTGCGAGGGGCCTGTCCTCATTTCGTCAGGGCCCCCAGGTGTCCCGCGCCGGGTTGGCCGGTCCAGGTCTCGAGGAGGAAGCGATGATGAAGTTCCCGCTGCTACAGGTGATGCTGTTGATCCCGATCGCGCTGGCGATCCTGGCCGCGGTGCCGATGGCCCACGGCGATGAGGGGATGTGGGTCTTCAACAACCTGCCGCTCGCCCGGCTGAAGGAGCGCTATGGATTCGTCCCCCCGCCCGGCTGGGCCGACCACCTGCGGTCCTCGGCAGTCCGGTTCAACAATGGCGGCTCGGGGTCATTTGTCTCGCCCGACGGCCTGATCCTGACCAATCACCACGTCGGCGCCGATACGCTCTCGAAGCTGAGCACCCCGCAGAAGAACTACCACCATGACGGCTTCTTCGCGAAGACCCAGGCCGAGGAGGTAAAGGCCCCGGACCTCGAGCTGAACGTCCTGGTGGGAATCCAGGATGTCACCGAGCAGGTCAACCGCGACGTTAAGCCCGAGATGGACGACGCGAAGGCCGCCGAGCTGTGGCGGCGCATGGCCGCCGAGGTGCCGTTCAACCCGCGTCCGCAGTCGGGCGCCTGAGGCGAGGATCGCAAGCCATGGAATCCCCGATTGTCGAATGCCTGGCCATGGACCGGCGCGTGGTGCTGCGCGTCGCCGACATCGCGCGCGCCTGCGGCGAGTCGGAGTCCTGGGTGCTGGAACTGGTTCAGGCCGCGGTGCTGGAGCCGCTGCCCGCGCCGGCCGGGACCCCCGCGCAGACTCCGT
>JAKAUH010000501.1:2333-21508 GCA_021818605.1 Planctomycetota bacterium | reverse complement strand
GTGCACTCGATCGCTCCCCAGGCGAATATCGATCTCGTCGAGGCGAACACCGCCTCGATCGACCTGTACACGGCCGAAGCTGAGGCCGCCAAGCTCCCCGGCGTTTCGGTCGTCTCCAATAGCTGGGGGGCCGTGGAGTTCCCCAACGAGGCGAGCCTCGAGTCGTACTTCTCGGCGCCGAACGTGACGTACCTGGCCTCGACCGGGGACCAGGGGAGCATCGGCCTGAACGCGAGTAACCCGTTTCTCGGCGGGACTCCGGCGCTGCTGCCGAATGTGATCGGGGTGGGCGGGACGAGCATCTACGGAAAGCTTGGTGGTCCGAGTCTCGAGACGTCCTGGAACCGCGGTGGCGGCGGTCAGAGCCAGTTCATCAAGGAGCCCGCCTTCCAGCAGGCCGCGCAGAACTCCGGCATGCGTCAGGGGCCTGACGTCTCGGCGATCGCCGACCCGGACTTCGGGGGCGTGGCGATCTATGACAGTTACCTCACCGCCAACCCCTGGATCCAGGAAGGCGGTACCAGCCTGGCCTGCCCGATCTGGGCCGGGCTCGTCGGGATCGCCGACCAGCTCCGGGTCGCGGAGGGCGGGACGCCCCTCACCGGCAGCACCCAGACCTTGCCGGCGCTCTACTCACTCCCGTCGTCCGACTTCAACAGCATCCTGTCGGGCAATAACGGCGGGCATGCCGCGACGGTCGGCTACAACATGTCCACGGGCCTGGGCTCGCCGAGGGCCGCGCAGCTCGTCCCCGACCTGGCGGCTTACGGAATGGGGGCGTCGCTCTCGGTGGCGTCGCAGCCGACGTCGAACGTGTACGAGGGGTCCAGTTTCGGCATCACGGTGAACGTCGATGACGCATTCGGCAACGTCGACGCCAACTACAACGGGCCGGTCACACTCTCGCTGGCCACGGGTCCGGCGGGGGCCAGGTTTACGCCCGTCGAGGTGACAGCGGTCAACGGAGTCGCGGTTTTCGACGGCCTCAATGTTCCGGCGGGCAACTACACGTTCACCGCCTCGGCGACCGTCGGCACAACTTCCGCCGCGGCCACCACCACGACCCTGTCGGTTGTCGCCAACACGCAGCAGTCGGGTTACGAGACCCTCTACCCGGCGACGAGCTTCACCAGTCTCTCCAATGCGTTCGCCAAGGCGGCCTCGGACTCGGCCACGAACATCACGATTATCCTTGAGGCGGGGACATACACGCTTACCAACTCCTCTCCCCAGTCGCTGATCATCGATAACACCTCGAACGTCTCGTCGAAGACGATCACGATCGAGGGTCAAGGTATCGGCAAGACGGTGATCGTGCCGTCGGATCCTCACGGTTGGGGCACCAGCCTCTTCGAGATCGTCGGCACGACGGGCCAGCAGGTCGTCGTGAACATGAGCGGGTTGACGATCGAGGACGGGGTGGCGACGACCGGAGGGGTCCTCGGGAGCGGTACGTCGATTCCGAACTCCGCGGCCGGCGGCGGCCTGCTGATGGACGGCGGCATCGTTTCGCTCTCCCAGGTGCAGTTCCTCCACGACGCGGTCGCAGGTCAGTTGGGTGCAGCCGGTGGCGCGGGTGCGAGGAAACTTCAGGGCGGCCCGGGCCGGCGCGGTGGGCAGGCCGAGGGTGGCGGTCTGTATGTCGCCGGGGGCCATCTGACTCTTACTGGTGTTACGTTCGTGGGCGACAACGCCTGGGGCGGCCTGGGCGGCAGCGGCGGCCGGGGCGGTACGGACGGCGGCGGCGGCGGTGCCGGGGGCATCGGCGGCTCGGCCACCGGCGGTGGCGCGTTCATCGCGGGCGGGACGGTGACCGGGCAGAGCAACCTGTTCAAGTCGGACGCCGCGGTGGGCGGGTCGGGGGGCTATGGCGGCCACGGCGGCGCGTACGGCACGCCCGCGGGGCTGGGACACGGCGGCAACGGCGGGATCGGCGGCAACGCGTACGCAGGCGGTCTCTTCGTTGCCGGCGGCAATGTATCGCTCAAGGACACGCCCATCACCGGCGACCGCGCCCAGGGCGGCCGCAAGGGGACCGGCGGCATGGGCGGCTTCTCGCATCTCCTCGTCTATGGCACTGGCAGCTCGTCGAGTACCAGTTTCTCCTTTCCCTCAGTGGGCCGCGGCGGTCTGCCTGGGATCGCGGGCAATGCGGCGGGCGGAGGCGTGTACGTGTCCGGCGGTGCCCTGACCCTGGGCTCCAGCACCGGGGCGACCGTGTCGATGCAGTCCAATCGCGCGATCGGCGGTGATTTCGACGGTCTGGGTGTCACCGGAGACTCCCGGTTCCAGGCCGCCGGCGTGACCAATCCCGGGAAACTGGGCCCGGTGCGCGGCAGGCCGGTGCCTCCTTCCCCGATCACGAAGCTGCCCGGCGCGCCGGCGGCCCGGACCCAGGTCAATCCCGGGAATCACCCGATTGGCAAGCGTGGTGCGTTCGGGAACGAGCCGCAAGGCTCGTCGTCCTCGAGCGGGTCGTTCGGTGCGACGGTCATCGCGCCGGGCCGGGCGTCCGGCGGTGCCATCTTCGTCGCTGGCGGCAAGGTGACACTGATCGACCAGAACCTGTCCCACGAACTCGCCAACTTCGGTGGCGCTGTCTACGTCAGCGGCGGTGCGGTGACCGCAACGAACGTGAAAATGAGCCACGACGCCGCCCAGATCGGCGGCGCCGTGCGGAATGACGCCACTCTGAACATCAACGGCGGGACGTTCCTGAAGGACGTGGCGAACAAGAGCACCGACGGATACTCCTTCGGCAGCTACAGCGTCTACGGGGCCAAGGGCTCGACCGGCGGCGCCATCGCCAACGCGGGCCGTCTCGGGCTGGCCAACGTGTCGGTGACATCCGGCGCCGCCAGGTACGGTGGCGCCATCGACAATCCCAAAGGCACGATCAATGCCCACGATCTGACGCTCAGCGGCAATACCGCCGTGTCGCGTGGCGGCGGCATTTACGCGATCTCCGGCTCGCTGACGATCGTCGGCGGCTCGATCACGCAGAACAAGGTCGACGCGACCGGGTCGAGCCCGTCCGTCGCGGTCGGCTCGGGCGGCGGGATCGACATGGTCAGCGGCACGGCCTCGATCAGCAAGGTCGCCTTCACGGGGAACGTCGCCAGGGCCGGCGGTGCCCTGTACGTCGGCACGGGGTCCGCGACCATCACCGCCTCGACCTTCGATCAGAACGTCGCTCGTCAGGCCGGCGGTGCCATCCTGGGCAATGGCCCGCTGACCATCACCCAGGGTTCGATGACGGGCAATACGGCGTCCCAGGCCGGCGGCGCCATCGACAGCTTCGGCCCGCTGACCATGGACGGCGTGACCCTCACGGGGAACCTCGCCGAGACGAACGGCGGCGCACTCAACATTGGGTCCACCGCGTCGCTCGACAACATGACGATCACGGGCAACTCGGCCGTCGGGGTGGGCGGCGGCATCAACAACGGCGGGACCCTCACGCTGACCGCCAGCACGATCAGCACGAACACCGCGTCCAGCGGCGGCGGCCTTTACGATGTCGCCCGCATCACCATGTCCAAGGGTGACACGATCACCCAGAACGTCGCGCAGCGCGACGGCGGCGGGATCTACATGGCCAGTGGCGGGCGGATCAGTGCGTCGGGCACCGGTTCGGCCGCTCGGGGCCTGGTCCCGATCAGCAACAGTGTCGTGACCGGCGACGGCGGCGGCATCTTCGACCAGCACGGTGCCCTGACGATCGTGTACGGCGAGATCCAGGGTAACGTCGCCCAGGCGGTCGCGAAGACCAACCTGGGCTCGGGCGGTGGACTGTTCGACAGCGGCGGCAAGGTCACTCTGTCGAACACGCCCGTCTCGTCCAACTCGGCGAATAACGGCGCCGGCATGTACATCACCGCGGGCTCGGTGACCCTGAGCAACGAGGCGGTGACGGCCAACACCGCCGCCCAGTCCGGCGGCGGCGTATTGAGCCAGGGGATCCTGACGCTCTCGAGCGCGACCATCACGATGAACGTCGCTCTGGCCCAGGGCGGCGGCGGTATCGAGGACCAGGGCAAGCTGACGATCATCAACTCGACGCTCAGCCAGAATTCGGCCGCGGCCGGCTCCGGCGGCAACCTGGACATCGCCGACGCGAGCACGGCCGCGATTACTCAGTCGACCATCGAGTACGGGCACGCCGACACCGGCGGCAACATCGCCACGGCCGGCGAGCTGAGCGTGGGCACGACCACGATCTCGTTCGGCACGGCATCGTCCACCGGCGGCGGCATCGAGAACGCGATCGGCGGCAAGGTGGACATGGCGAACACGACCGTGGCCGACAACAGCAGTTCTGGCAACGGTGGTGGAATCGACAGCCAGGCGACGCTGAATCTCGTGAACGTCACGGTGGCCTACAACCAGGTCAACGGACTGGCCGCGGGAGCCGGGCTCGACATTGAGGCGGGCGATGCGATCCTGATCAACACGATTGTCGACGGGAACTCGGGCGGCTCCGGGTCTGACCTTGCGGGAACGCTGGACGCGACCAGCTCGAACAACCTCTTCGGCATGGTCGCGGGGACGCTGCCGACCGGCGTGCCGAACCAGTCGGGCGTCTCGCAGCCGTTCCTCGGGCCACTTGCCAACAACGGCGGGCCGACCCAGACCATCGCGCTGCTCGCCGGCAGCCCGGCCATCGACGGCGGCAGCACCCCGCTGGCAGTCGACCCGTCCACCGGCCAGCCCCTCACCACCGATCAGCGGGGCGCGGAGCGCGGGGCGCTCGGAATCAACGCCGGGACCACCGTGGACGTCGGAGCCTACGAGGCCAGCTCGTCCTACCTCGTCACCTCGCCGGTGGACTCCGCGATCCTGGCCGGCACGCTGCGTTCGGGCGTGCAATGGGCCGGCGGCAGTACCAACGCCAACCCCGAGAACATCGCCAGTCCGGCGCCAAACACAATTGTCTTCGCCACGACCGGCTCGTTCGCCACGCCGCAAAATATCAACCTGGCCAGCACGCTCACCCTGCCCACCGACCCGGTGGGCGTGGAGATCCTGGGGCCGGGTGGCGGGGTCGTGAACATCCAGGGGAACGGCACGTTCCAGGACATCCAGGTTCCGGGAGGGACGGCGGTCCTGCAGGGGATCACGGTCGCTGGCGGCTCGGCGGTGAATGGCGGTGGCATCGGCAGCCAGGGCAACTTGACGCTGAACAACGTCATCCTCAGCGGCGACACGGCCGCGCAGGCCGGCGGCGGCGTTTACTCGAGCAAGGTGCCGGGCAGCTCGCTCACCATCACCGGCGGCACCATCGAGGGCAATTCCGCCGGCTTCGGCGCCGGCGTCACCAGCGGCACCGGGCTGACCGTGTCGGATGCGTCGATTTTGAACAATACCGCCGCGGGGGTCGGCGGCGGGATCGACCTGCCCAACGGCGGCTCGCTGACGATCACTGACAGCACCGTCACTCAGAACATCGCGACCCAGGGAGGCGGGCTCTTCCTGGGTTACGCGACTGCCACGATCAGCGGCGGCAGTATCAGCGGGAATTCGGCCACCTCAGGCGGCGGCATCTACTCGGGCGGGACGGGCAGCTCATTGACGATCACCGGCACATCGCTTTCGGGCAACTCGGCGGTCTCCGGTGGCGCGATCGACAGCCTGACCGGGCCCGTCACCATCGCGGCGGCCTCGCTGGCGAGCAACATGGCCGCGAACAGCGGTGGCGCCCTGAGCCTCGCGTCCGGGTCGCAGGCCACGATCACGGCCTCGACGCTGACGGCCAATTCGGCCGGCGGTGCTGGCGGTGCCATCTCCAACGCCGGCACGCTCTCGATCTCGGCCAGCACGCTCTCGGGTAACTCGGGCGGCATGGGCGGCGCCATCGGGAACATGGGGACGCTGACGGTCGGCGGCAGCACGCTCAGCGGCAATTCGGCGACCTTCGGCGGTGCCATCGATGACACCAACGGATTGGGCGACGTCCTCACGAACGTGACCCTTGCCAGCAACTCGGCGACGACTGGCGGCGGTGCGGTCTACTCGAGTCTGAGCGATCTCACGCTGCTCAATGCGACTGTCGCCTACAACAGCGTGGCTTCCGGCGGCGTGGGCGCGGGGGTGGACGCGGCCCATGGGTCGGTCAACCTGTACAACACGATCGTCGACCTCAACACCGGCGCGACGGATGTCTTCGGGACGTTCGCCGGCTCGAGCAACATGCTGAGCAGTGCCAACCCTGGCCTGGCCTCCGGCCTGGCATTCAACGGCGGGCCGACCCAGACCATCGCCCTGCTCGCCGGCAGCCCGGCGATCGACGCGGGCCTCAACACGATCAACGGCGTGACCGTTCCGACGACCGACCAGCGCGGCGCGGTCCGCGGCGGCTCGTCGGCCCCCGCGTTCGCCTACGCCGGGACCCGCGTGGACATCGGGGCCTATGAGGCCAGCTCGGCTTACATGGTCACCAGCGCGGAGGATACGAACGCGCTGGGGAGTTTGCGCACGGCCGTGAGCTGGGCCAACACCAGCACGAACGCCAATCCGACCTACCTCGCGCTGACGACTCCCGCCCCGAACACCGTGACCTTCGCGGGGCCTGAGAGTATCACCCTGTCGCCGGCGCTGGGGACCCTGGTGCTGTCCAACACGAATACGCCGGTCGCCATCGACGGCCTGGCGGGCTCCGGAGTGACGATCAGCGGCGGCAACGCGATCGGCGTTTTCCAGGTCAACCCGAACGTCAACGCCGCGCTCACCAATCTGGTGGTCTCGGGCGGTTCGGCCTCGACCGGGGCCGGTATCAACAACGCGGGGTCGCTCAGCATCACTGGCTCGACGGTGCAGTCGAGCACGGCCACGGGCTCCGGCGGCGGCATCAACAACACCGGGACGCTTGCCCTGGCCAGCACGACCGTCAGTGGCAACAGCGCCGTCGGGGTGGGCGGCGGGATCAGCAACGCCGGAACTCTGAGCCTGACGAATAGCACGATCAGCGGGAACACGGCGGCGAACAGCGGTGGCGGGATCTCGGACCCGGGGACGTTGAACCTGACCACCAGCCAGATCATGGGGAACTCGGCCGGGGTGGGCGGCGGCCTGGCGGTGGCCGGTTCGCTCATGGCCTACGACGTAACGATCTCAGGAAACACGGCGGCGACGGCCGGCGGCGGTCTGGCGGTGCCGGCGGGCGGGAGCGCGACCCTGACCGATCTGCTGTCCGCGCCCTCGACAATCACCGGCAACATGGCCGGCAGCTCGAACTCGCCGGGAGCCGGCGGCGGCGTGGACAACGCCGGCTCGTTCACGCTGAGCTACTCGACGATCACGTCCAACCAGTCGACCGGTGCGGGTGGTGGTGTGGACAACGAGTCGGGCGGTCACTTTACGCTCAGCTACTCGACGCTGGGAAGCAACACCGCCACGACGTTCGGCGGCGGCGGCCTGGATAACTCCGGGACGGCGGCGATCAACGTGGCGACGATCGCATCGAACTGGGCCGGGACGACCGGCGGCGGCATCGGCAACGAGCTGGGCGGCTCGCTCAACATGACGGACGCCACCGTCAGCGCCAACACGGCGGCCTCAACGGGCGGCGGCCTGTACAACGCGGCGACGACCAACCTGTCGAACGTGACCGTCGCCGGCAACCAGGGGAGCCGGGGCGGCGGCCTGTACAACGCGGCCCTGCTGACGGCCGTCAACGCCACGATCGCCTACAACACGGTGGCGTCGGGCGGCATCGGCGGCGGCCTGGATGCCGCCACCGGCACGACGACCCTGGACAACACGATCGTCGCCCTGAATCAGGACAGCGCGGGGACGGCCAACGACGTCAGCGGCAGCCTCGCGGTGGTCAGCATGAACGACCTCTTCGGCCCCGGCGGCTCCGGCGGGTTGACGGCCACCACCGTGAACGGCGTCGTGACCAACGTCAAGAAGCCGCAGCTCGGTACGCTGGCCAATAACGGCGGGCCGACCCAGACCATCGCTCTGCTCGCCGGCAGCCCGGCCATCAACGCGGGGTCGGCGTCGATCCCCGGAATCATCGTACCGCTGGTTGACCAGCGCGGGGCACTCCGCGGCAGCGCCGGCTTGAATGCCGGATCACGCCCCGATATCGGCGCCTACGACGCCAGTTCGTCGTACCTCGTCACGACGACGACGGACTCCACCAACATGGGTACGCTTCGCGCGGCGATCGCCTGGGCGAACGTGAGCACCAACGCCAACTCGGCGAACCTGGCGCCGAACGCAACAGCGCCCAACACGGCCGTCTTCGACACGACGAACACGTTCTCCTCGTCTCAGACGATCACGATCGACCCAACCCTGGGTCCGATCAAGGTAACTGGTACGGTCGCCTCGGGCGTGGCGATCGACGGGACGGCTTCCCGCGGCCTGACGATCAGCGGCGGCGGCCAGGCGCAGATCCTGTCGATCGGCGCCGGGACCACGGCGACTCTCAGCGGCCTGACGATCAACGGTGGTTCGGCGGCTCATTCGGGCGGCGCGATCAGCAACGCGGGCAACCTGACGATCAACGATTCCACGTTGACCGGAAACACGGCCTCCGCGGGCGGCGGCGCCATCGACAACCTGGGCACCCTCACGATCCAGTCCTCGACGCTCAACGGTAACTCGGCCGGCACGTTCGGCGGGGCCGTTGACGTGGAGAGCAGTAGCAAGTTCACGGCGATCAACAGCACGTTCGCCCAGAACACCTCCGGCCAGGGTGGTGCCCTGTACTCGACCGGCAATCTGACGACGATCAACGACACGATCGCCTACAACGTGACCACGTCGGCGACGTCGGGCGGCGGCCTGAACGCGGCCGGCGGCACTTCGGCCCTGTACAACACGATCGTCGCGCTCAACACGGACTCCGCGGGTGCCGATCCGGCCGACGACATCGCCGGGACGGTCGTCCAGGCCAGTTCGTACAATCTGATCGGGATCGGCGGCTCGGGCGGCCTGGTGAACGGGCAGAACGGCAACCAGGTCGGTGTGACCAATCCGGGACTGGGCTCGGGGCTGGGCAACAACGGCGGCCCGACCCAGACCATCGCGCTGACCGGCAAGAGCCCGGCGATCGCGGCCGCGTCGCCGACGGCCGACGGTCAGACGATCTCGCTCGACCAGCGCGGTGCGCTCCGCGGATCGCCCGGTACGACGAACATCGACATCGGCTCGTTTGAACTCAGCGGTTCGTACCTGGTGACGAGCGCCGCGGACTCGACCGTGCCGGGGACACTCCGCTCGGCGATCGACTGGGCCAACTCGGACACCAACTCGGGCGTCACGACCCCGCTGGTGATCGCCTTCGACACTGCCACGGGCCACACCTTCGCGACGCCCCAGCAGATCGTCCTGGGACTCGGCACACTGTCACTGACCAACACGACCCGGCCGATCGTGATCGACGGCCCGGGCGCCGCGAACTTGACGATCAGCGGCAACAATGCCGTCGGCGTGCTGACGACCGCCGTGGGAGTGAACCTGTCCATCGTGGGGGTGACGATCGCCGATGGAAACTCGGCGACTGGCGGCGGAATCCTCAATCAGGGCACCCTGTCGCTCGGCTCGGCGACGGTGGACGGCACGACCCTCGCCAGCGGCGTCGCGTTCAACAACAACACGTCGCCGTCGGGCTCTGGAGCTGCCATCGATAACAACAACGGGACGCTGATCGTCACGGGCAGCTCGTTCGCCGGGAACTCGGGCTCGTACTACGGCGGCGCGATCTTCAACGACGCTGGAACCGCGACGATCACCAGCTCGAGTTTCGTCAACAACGCGACGCTCTACGGCCTGGGTGGCGCGATCGACAATCTCGATGGCACCTTGACGGTGACCGGCTCGAGCTTCGAGGGCAACAGCTCGTTCCAGGGCGGTGCGATCTACAACCGCAATGACACGACGACGAGCCAGCCGGGCACGGTCGTGATCAACGGCGTGACCATGACGGGCAACTCGGCCTACCAGGGTGGCGGTGTGTTCAACGAGGGCACGATGTCGGTGCTGAACAGCACCGTCGCCAACAATACCGCCTTCCAGGGTGGGGCCGCGTCGAACAACTTCGGCGGCACGATGACCATCACCAGCAGCACGCTGGCGGCCAACACGGCGAACCAGTACGGTGGGGCCATCGATAACGTCAGCACCTTGACGCTCGTTGCCGATACGATCGCCTACAACGTCGTAACCACCGGCGGCTCGGGCGCCGGCGTCGATGCGTACAGCGGTTCGACGGCAATGTACGACACGATCGCCGCGCAGAACACGGTTGGGACCGGCACGGCGGCGGCGGCCGACGATGTCAGCGGACAGCTCACGTCCGACAGCTCTTACAACATGGTCGGGACCGGCGGCGTGGCGAACGGGGTCAACGGCAACATCCTTCTGGGCACGACGAGCCCGGGCCTGTCTCCCGGCCTGGCCAACAACGGCGGCCCGACCCAGACCATCGCACTGTACACGGGCAGCCCGGCCATCGGCGCGGGTAGCTCCACGATCGCTGGGGTGACGATTCCCACGACCGATCAGCGCGGGGTGGCTCGTCCGACGACTGGCTTCGACATCGGAGCCTTCCAGGGCTCGATCGCGGCTCCGGTCAGCACGAGCACCACGACCATCGTGGCGCCGCCCCCGGTCTCGACCAGCTCTCTTGTCGTGGTGTCGGCCACCAGCACGGCGACGTCCACCCCCGTCGTCAGCGGAGCGTCACCGTTCGCCGGGCGCCACTTCGGCCGGAAGGGACATCGCCAGGTGAAGTCTCACCATCATGCCTTCGTGTCGCATGCCCGGGCGGAGGCCCACCACCACGCCTTCGTGTCGCATGCCCGGGCGGAGGTCCACCACACCGACCTGTCGCGGCGGGTTGTCATGTTTGGTGTCGAGAAGAAGCGGCATCGTTGAGCCACGAGTCGTCCGAGGACTCATCCCTGGCCGCGTCCGTCCTTCGGCACCCGGCCTTCCGAGGGGCCTGGCCGTCGCCGAACGGTAGATCCGTTCGGCCGGCCAGAGCTCCTGTTTATTACTGCACCCAGCATGGCGTAGGCAGGTTTATTGGGCTTGAGCCTCTCCCTGGTTGCTTTATGCGGAGATTGGAGGTTCCCGGTACGGATGAGGACTCCAGTCCAGTCCAGCCCAGTCCAGCCCAGTCCAGTCCTGTCGTGGCGGACGAATGACCGATAGCGGCGGAGCCTACCGGGCCTTGATCGCCCTGACTTGCGCGGTGCTTCGGCCCGAGAGGAACCGACTGCCATCCCACTCTGGCCGGGTTTTCGGCGACCCGGCCGAGGCGGGGATTCGCCCGTCGTCACAAGTGGGGAGAGGCCGATAACATATCGCTTAACGGACGGCGAGGGTCTCGACCTGGCTCTCGTCCACGGGAGCGGGCTGGTGGTCCTCCTCGTGGTCGAAGCGGGCGAAGAGTTCTTCGCGGAAGACGCCGATGGCCTCGGGTGCCTCGATGCCCAGGCGGACGTGATTGCCGCGGATGGCGACGACCGTGATGCGGATGTCGCCGTTGATGATGATCGACTCGTTCTTCTTGCGGCTCAGAACCAGCATGTTCGTTCTGTCCTTTCGTCCTCGGTGCGCCGGGCGGATGGACGGCGGATCTCGCCGTTGGTGCCGGTCAATTGGGGAACGGCGTCCAGTGTGTCCGTTCGTCGGACGAGGGAGTGGGTGGGCGCAACAAAAAAACCCCGGACCCGCGAGTAGTCGCAGGTTGGGGCCGCCATAGCCACGTTCTGTGTTGCCCGTCATGAGCAATAGCCCACTTCTACTCGATCGGGCTCAGGAGGTCAATACGAGACCTTTGAATTCTTGCAAGCCGAGTTGAAGTTGGCCGCGGCCGGCTCGCGGCCGGCAGGGAGTTCGCTCGCCGCCCCGCGGGCGGTCTCCGGGTAAGCTTCCGGACGCGGCTCGTCGCGCTGGCGGTTTCGAGGTGAGGCGGGCCGTTGCGGCAGCGGGCTTCCCGTTCACGCTCACGGGCCGACGCGGACCAGGTCGCGTTCGCCGTCGGCGATTCGGAAATGCACGCCCGTGATCTTGCCGCCGGCGTCGCCCCGGAACGTGAACCGGCCATCGGTCTGCGGCATGTCAAACTCCGTTTCCGAGATCGGCTCCATCGGGATACCAAACGGCCGCGCGGGGAGCCAGAGCGCCAGGTGATCGCCCTCGCGGACGATCTTCCACGGCGGCGAGTCGGGGCGGTTGGACGGGCGGTATTTCCCGGCATAGCGGTCGAGGTGCTCGCGGGTCAGCCTGACCGTCGGGGCTCGCTCCAAGCCCGCCGCCGACGGCTCGGGGCGCTCGGGGAGCTTGCGAAGCCAGATGTTGCGGTAGCGCACGGGGTGATCGTGGTCCTGGAGCGCGATCGGGCCGCCCCTGGCGTGACGGGGGTCGTAGGGGAACCAGCGCAGCCAGGCGGTGGGGCCGAAGGGGGCCTCGTTGTTCTGGACGAGGATGCCGTTGTGGAACAACGTGATCCGCGCCGGCTCGATCAGGCGGCCCGAGGCGTCGAACCGCGGCCGGCGGAAGGCGACGTCGTAGGTTTGCCACTGGCCCGGTGGACGGGAGGCATTGAACAGCGGCGGATACTGGCCGTAGATCGCGCCGGCCTGGCCGTCGGCGTAGGTGTCGGCTCGGTACGAGTCGAGGACCTGGAGCTCGAATTCGCCCATCAGGAAGACACCGCTGTTGCCGCGGTCCTGGCCGACGCCGTGGGGTGGATCGGGCGAGCGCCACTCGACATGAAGCTGGACGTCGCCGAACCGCGCGCGGGTCTCGATCGCCCCGGCGCCGGGAACGGTCTGGAGGACACCGTCAACAATCGTCCATCGTGCTGGTCCGCCGCCGTCGCGAGCCTTCCAGGCGTCGAGGTTCGTGCCGTCGAAAAGGATGATCGCGTCCCTCGGCGGGCGTGACGCGATCGGCGACTCGGCCGGCTCGACAATCGGAGGATGAGGGCGGTGGACATCGTGCTGGCGCCAGCGCTGCGATGACCGGGGTCCAGGTGCATCGGAGGCCACGACGACGGCGAGCCCGGCGGCCACGATGATCCCGGCCACGGCAGTCTGCGGAAGGCGCCAGCGCATAAAGATCAGCCTCCGAATCGGGTCGTGCGGCCGGTGAGCGTACGGTATTGGCGTTGCGGTTCGGCCAAGGCCGACGATCGAAGACCGAAAGTCAAGGAGCGAAGAACGAAACTCCGCTTGCGACCGCCCCGTGCTACCGTGGCTTGCCGATGAGCTGTCGCTGGGCGTTCGGTCCGAAGCCGACATTGGAGCGAGAATCGAGGGTCAGTTGATCGTCGGCGAACCTGAGTTTCAAGGTGATGGTGAACGGCGTCTCGGAGAAGCTGACCTTCGCCTCGTAGGTATCGGCGGCCGTCCACGCGCCGCTCGCGGCGGCGGGCTGGTCGGGCAACGTCGGGCCGAAGGCCAGGCGGCCCCGGGCCCACGAGCCGGAGCCGCAGGGAAGGCGGTACTCGGTGCCACCGATCCGGGCGACGAGCGTCACGGGGCCGCCGCGCTCCTTGCATTCGAGCGCGAGGGTCTCGATCTTCCGGTCGTTGGGCGGGAAGGTGTACGTTCGGCTCGGAAGCTTCTCGGGTGAGGCCGAGCCTTGCTGCGGCTTCAACGTCAGGTGGGCCAGGGTCGCCTCGAGCCGCGACCGGGCTGCGTCGTCGGCGGGGAGCGGGCCGGACTTGATGGCCGGCAGCAGGTGGTCCCAGACGACGTTCAGCACGGCCTGCATGTCGCGGACGCCGCTGGTGATGGCGATGACCGCGTCCTGCTCGGGCAGGACGATGCAGTACTGGCCGAAGGCGCCGTCACCGCGGAAGGCGCCGTGGCGGCATCGCCAGAATTGATACCCGTAGCCCTGGTCCCAGTCGCTTTTCGGGTTGCTGCCGTTGGAGGTCTGCCTCGCCGTGGCGGCGTCGACCCATGCGGCCGGCACGAGCGGCCGGCCGTTCCATTGCCCCTTCTGAAGGTAGAGCTGGCCGAGCTTCGCGATGTCCTCGGTCCGGACGCTCAGGCCGTAGCCGCCGAGCGAGATCCCCTGCGGGCTGGTGTCCCAGGTCGGGTTCTCGATACCGAGCGGCTCGAAAAGCCGAGGCCGCAGGTAGTCGAGCACGGTCTGGCCGGTGACCTTCTGCACGATGGCGGAAAGCATGTAAGTCGCCGACGTGTTGTAGAGGAAATGGGTGCCGGGCTTGTGCGGTACGGGCTGGGCCAGGAAGACCTTCGTCCAGACCTCGCCCCTGGGACGCTTGGGCTCGACCTGGTGGCCGGTGGACATTCGCAGCAGGTCGCTCACGCGCATCGACTTCAGGTGCTGACTCGGGTTCTTCGGCGCGTCCTCGGGGAAGAATTTGAGAATCTCATCGTCGACACTCAGCTTGCCCTCGGCGATCGCCAGGCCAACGGCCGTCGAGGTGAAGCTCTTGCTCAACGAGAACAGCGAGTGCCGCGAGCCGGCCGAGTACGGAGCCCACCAGCCCTCCGCGACGACGTGCCCGTGCCGGACCAGCATGAAGCTGTGGAACGAGTCGATCTTCCGGTCGGCCGCCTCGACAAACGCCTGGACGCCGGACGACGAGACGCCCTGGGCCTCGGGACTGCTGCGCGGCAGGGATGAGGCCGAGGATCGCTCATCCGCGAGAACTCCGGAGCTGGCGAGGAGAACGACGACAGCGGCGGAAAGCAGCGTTTTCATGCGCGACCTGCCTGGTGGGTGGGGATCGTGGGGGAGTCGGTCACGAGACCCGACGATCCCGGATCATGCCCGATCGGGGCGGGCGACGCAACGGGTTGCCTCGGTCGTGGCGCAGGGTCATTGAGCGGGCGCGGCGGATTGGGAGGAGGCGCCGAGCGTCGACGTCGGCAGCCCGCTGAGGACGCCGGCTGTGGCGATGGCGACGAGCAGCCGGGCCGCCAGGCGAGAGGGCCAGGTGATCGACACCGGTTCGCCGGTCTCGGCCAGGGGGAACAGGCCGGTTCCGAGGATGTCGAAGGCGAGCGCTCCAAAGGCCGCGCCGACGAATCCGAGCAGGATTCCCTCAGCCAGGCGCCGCGGCCCGCCGCCGAGTCCGGCTGCCAGGGCGAGCCCGGCCATCGCGCCGGTCAGGCCCCAGATCGTGCCGTGCATCAGGATCGAGAGGGCCATGTCGTAGTCGGAGTGATTGACCCGGGCCTGGCTGAACGCCCGGAGGGACACCAACGCCAGTCCGGCGGCCAGTCCGGCGCCGATGACCGCGCCCAGGACACCCGCGCTAATCGCCGCGGCCGTCGATCGCCGGGCGATCCCGCCGGCCGCGCCCAGGAATCCTCCGAGCACGGCGCCTTGCAGGGCGAACGCCAGCGCGGCGTTGCGAACGTCGGCCGTCGTCTGGGTTTCCCCCGTCACGGCCTGCGAAATCGTACCCATCGTGTTGAGTGCGACCCGACGCGCCGGGATGATCCTGTACGTCGCCTCGCCAAGAGCGAACGCCGCCAGCCCGGCGGCGACACCGGCCGCGATCACGAGCCGCCAGGCGCGATCCCCGAGCGAGTAGCGGGGTTTCGGATTCTCGATATCGCTCACGACGGTGCCTCCGAACGCTCGAAGCCAGGTAGGCGCGCGGGGGTGGTCGCTCCCTCGCGGAGGTGGTATCCCCGATCGGCGGCCAGATCGCGGAACCGGTCGACGCGGCCGGAGGGCCAGCGGACCTCAACCTCGTCGATCCGATCCGACTCGAGGCCGAAGTGGAGCCGGGGGTCCGACGCCGACTGGTAACTGCCGCCGCCATAGCGCCAGGCGCGGCGCCGGCGCCCGCCGGCCGTGATCGAGACGACCGCGCCGATACCGTCGCGGTTGGATTTCGTCCCCTCGAGCCGGAAGGTCGCGAAGTGGCCGCCGTCCGTCCGGTTGTGCAGATAGGCGAGCGGACTCTTCTGCGGGAGCAGCACGACGTCGACTCGCCCGTCATTGTCCAGGTCGCCCACGGCCAGCCCCCGCGCGACGCGAGGAACCGTCCAGGGCTCGCCGACGGAATGCGAGGCATCGGCCAGCCGGGCGCCCTGGCCCGTGCCGAGGAGCAGCGAGGCCGGCATCGCGTACGGGTAGTCGGGGCGGTCGTCATTGACGTGGCCATTGGCGATGGCCAGGTCGAGCCGTCCGTCGCGGTTGGCGTCGAGCGTCACGATGCCGAAGCCCAGCAGGAACCGCGTCGGCCCGGCGAGACCGGCGTCGACCGTGGCATCGGCGAACATCCCGTCGCCCAGGTTGCGGAAGAACGTCGTTGACTCGCCGTAAAAGTTGGTGACGAACAGGTCCGGCCGGCCGTCGCCGTCGAGATCGCCGATCGCCGTTCCCATGCCGGCCTGATACGCTCCGACGGCGTTGCAGGCGACGCCCGACATCGTCCCGGATTCCTCGAACCGGAGCCCGCCGAGGTTGTGCCACAAGTAGTTGGCCGTCGTGTCGTTGGCGACGAACAGGTCGATGCGTCCGTCCTCGTCCAGGTCCGCGGCGACCACGCCCAGGCCGCGTCCGTCGCGGTCGACGATTCCGGCCTCGGCCGTGACCTCGACGAACCGGCCGCCGTCATTGCGGAACAGGTGATCCGCCAGCGCGGGGAATGGGCGAGGGGTGCAGTAGTTGTAATCCTGCCCCGGCTCGACCCGTTCGTGCCTGGCCGCGACGGTGGTCCGTTTGCAGAGTGTCGGATGCTCGGCGTCCCATTCGAGGTAGTGGCAGACGTAGAGGTCGAGATCGCCGTCGCCGTCGAGATCGGCGAAAGCCGACGAGGTCGGCCAGTCGCGGTTGCCCGTCAGCCCGGTCCGGGCCGTTGCATCCTCAAACGTGCCGTCGCCCCGGTTGCGAAGGAGCAGGTAAGCCCGCCATCGCGTGAGAAACAGGTCGGGATGGCCGTCGTTGTCGAAGTCGCCGACCGTCACGCCGTGGCCGAAGCCTCGTGAGAGTCGCGCGATACCCGAGCGATCGCTAACATCCTCGAACGTGCCGTCGCCCCGGTTGCGGAACAGCCGGTCGCCGCCCGGTGCGGTCCCTGGCGCTCCCGGGGGCGGGAACGCTCCGCCCTGCACGACGTAGACGTCCAGCCATCCATCGCCGTCATGGTCGAGGAGCGCGACACCCCCGGCGGTCGTCTCGGGGATCTGCCGTTGCGGCGAGCGGCCGTTCTCGAAGACGAAGCGCAGGCCGGACGAGTCGGCATCATCGACAAAACGCGGCAGGCGCAGAGTCGGCGCGGCGAGACCTGGATTCGTCGGGTTGGGTTCTGTCGCGAGCAACTCGGGGTCGGCATCGGCGAGCTGCTGGGCGAGCGTCTGGCCGGAGGACTCGCGTGTTGACCCGGGATCGGGTTCGGGACCGAGGCGAGCCAGCGCCCGCGCGGGCTCGGGATCGGCCGGGGCGAACCGGGAGCGAAGCGTCCACCAGCCCCGGGCCTCGAAGTGCCGCCCGAGGGTCTCGGCGAGCCGGGCGAGCTCAACGAAGTGGTCGGGGGAGACCGTCTCCTCGAGGACCTGGCGGTAGCGATCCCGGGCCGCGTCGAGGAGGGCCTTGCGCGCTCGGTAGTCGCGGGCCTGGTCGTGGCGGCCGGATTCCCACGCGACCGTCGCGAGACGGTTGAGGGCCTCGATCTCGCCGGGCGCCGCGGCGATCCAGCGCTCGAGGGCCTGTTTCTCCCGCGTGCGATCTCCGCGATGGGCGGCGATCCAGGCGAGGAGCGCCAGGCGCTGATCGTCGCGGAACCGGTCGGCGGGCAGGTGGTGGAGGCAGCGTCGGAGCGCGGCGAGGTTGCTTGTGGCGCGGGCGTGGTCGAGCCGCGCGCGCCAGACGGCCGGATCGTCGGGGCGGCGTTCGATACAGCGGTCGAGCCACACGGCGGCCTTGTCAGGCTGGCCGGACTGGAGGGCCACGCTGGCCCTCGCCAGCCAGACGCGGTCGTCGTTGGGGGCGAGTTTTCCGGCCCGCTCGACCTCCCAGCGGACCTGCTCGATCAGGGTAGGCGAGCTGGACGAGCGCCAGTGGTCGCGGAGCTCGGTGACCGGGTCGGCCGATCTGGCCCAGTCGCGCTCGATCAGCCGGGCCACCTCGTCGCGCCGACCCTCCCAGAAGAGGAGCTCGGCGAGGGTCTGGCGAACCTCGTCGCGGGCCGCTCCGGCCCCATGAAGCAGCCGCTCGAGTAGCACCTCGGCAGGCCCGAACCGGCCGAGATCGCCGACGAGCGTGCGTGCGCGAGCCAGCCCGGCCTGGATGGTCCAGGCCGAGCGGAGGCCGACACGCTCCCAGGCCGCCAGCGCCTCATCGATCCGGCCGGCGGCGTGCGAGCAGACGCCCAGGCGGTAGGCGATTTCATCGTCGTCGGGCCGATCGGCCGCCAGCCGGACGAGCAGGGGCCGGGCCTCGAGAAACTGCTCGGCGTCCATCAGCCGCCGCGCCTCGACGAGGTTGGCCGACAGCCGCCGCTCGCCGAATACGGTCCACCCGCCCCAGACGAGCATTCCCATCAACAAGACCGCGCAAAGAACCTGCGGACCGCGGCGAGTGGCCGCGGGCCGCACGGACGCAGGCGTTGCGGATCTCGGGGAGCCGGTCGTGGTCGTCACGGGTCGGCCTCCTCGTCGTGCGGGGCCTCGGCTCGGACAGCCGGCCCATGCGGAAGAACGCGGCCCGACGCCCGAGCGGCGGACGGCGAGAAGCTACTTGGCGGTCTCCTTCTTGGCCGCCTTGAGGTCCATCATCCCTGAGTTGGCGTTCTTCATCATGTCGGCCGTCTTCTTGGCGAAGTTCTCGCCCAGGTCCTTCTGCTGCGCGGGCTCGTTGGGTTGATCCTCGCCGCAGCCCGGCAACAGACCGGCCAGGACCACCGCGAGGGCAAAGGCACGAAATCGGTTCATCGTTAATGACTCCGGGTGAAAGGGCGACCGAACGTCGAAGGGGTGGGCATCGGTGTCGATGCGGTGCGGGCCCTGACGCCGGGCCCACGCCACCCCGTCGGCGAAGACATTTGTCGAGAGCATTCCGATCAATACGAGCCCGAACTGATCACCTCGCCCTGGTTGCGACTGCCGATGGCCCACCATGTGTTCGGAGAGATGCTGGACTTGATGAAGTGGACCGAGCCGTCGCAGAAGCCGACGTTGACACCGCCGGGGTGGTTGCTGTTCGCCGTGATGATGTCGTTG
>JAKAUH010000501.1:0-2323 GCA_021818605.1 Planctomycetota bacterium | reverse complement strand
TGTCGTTGAAGCCGCCGGGAGCACCGCCCCACGAGTTCGCGGCGACGCACGAAAGGCCGTTGGGCGTGTTCCAGTGGTTATACGCGTTGAAATGCAGCGTCCCCGCGTGGCTGCCGTTCCAGCAGGCGCCCGACCACTGGGTCGGGTAGGTGGGCGGCGTCGTGGCGGGGATCGCCTTGCACATCTGGAGGAAGGCCATGGCCATCGGATATCCTCCTGTACCGATTGTGTTCGGGCTACCGGTGACGTCGGTCTGGAAGCCCGTTGCATACGCCACACGCCAGGCATTGGGCTGCGCGCCGGGCATGGTGGGCACGTTGCCGTTGAGGCCAATCAGCGCCTCGCTGAACAGCGCTGTGTTGCTCGTGCCGTCGGTGACGGTTGATATGCCGATCGCGCCCAGGTTGCCCACGCCGTAAGGATAGACATTGCTGATTCCCGGCGTGCCGGCCGGATCGCCGAGGAAGGGCACGATCGGGCCCGTCCAGGGGGAGATGCATTCCGGTCCGCCGAAGTTGGCGTGGTAATTCGTCCAGGTTGTGGCGATCCATGGGCCGTTCTTGACGCTTTCGGAGGGGCAGATCAGGGCCGCGATCTTCTGCGCGCTCACCGTGTTCTGGTTCATCACGTTGAACGCGCCGCCGGAGTAGTTCGAGGAATTGTACATAGGCACCTGCTCGATGAACTGGAGAATCGCGGTGCCCCATCCCAGCGGCCATTCGCCACCCGGGCTGCTTGGTCCGCTGGGCGGGCTCGGACTGCCGAAGTTGCCGAACAGCGGTGGAAAGGCGTTGTTGGACTGGTGGTAGTTGGCAACACCCAGTCCCAGTTGCTTCAGGTTGTTGGTGCATTGCGCGCGGCGGGCGGCTTCGCGAGCGGCCTGCACGGCGGGCAACAGCAGGGCAATCAGCACCGCGATGATGGCGATGACGACGAGAAGCTCAATGAGCGTGAAACCCCGACGACCAGTGAAAGGCTGGGTCCGCATCGGCGAGTCCCCTAATCCGGAGAAGTTACGGTGCACGAACGAGACGAAACCCGATCGCAGGAAGATGAGGGATCGATCGGTAGCTTCACCAGATCATAACGGACCGGGGCATGCAAGCCCGAGGAGCGGGTTTTTTATATCTTAATTGTTTCGGACTTGCTCGGGGAGACAAAACCGACAATTCGATGGGAATCGCCGGCCTGGAGCATGGGGCCGGCAAAGGATAGAGGAACGGGGATCAGGGGGTGTCGAGCACCGCGCGAATCGTCGAGGCGTCGACCGGGCGGATGACGCCCTTCTCGGTGATGATGCCGGCGATGAGACTGGCGGGGGTGACGTCGAAGGCGGGGTTGTAGACGTCGACGCCGTCGGGAGCGGTCTGGCGGCCGAAGCCGTGGGTGACCTCGCGGGGGTCGCGGAGTTCGATGGGGATGGCAGAGCCGTCGGGGATCGACAGGTCAAACGTGCTCGAGGGGGCGGCGACGTAGAAGGGGATGCCGTGCGCGCGGGCCAGGAGCGCGACGCCGTAGGTGCCGATCTTGTTGGCCGTGTCGCCGTTGGCTGCGATCCGGTCGGCGCCGACGACAACCATCTGGACCTTGCCCTCGCGCATGACCTGCGCGGCCATGCTGTCGCAGATGAGGGTCACGGGGATGCCGCGGCGCTGGAGCTCCCACGCGGTGAGCCGGGCACCTTGAAGCAGCGGGCGTGTCTCGTCGGCGAAGACGCGGACGGGGTTCCCCTGCTCGTGGGCGGTGAAGATGACCGCCAGCGCGGTGCCATAGTCGGCCGTCGCCAGGCCGCCGGCGTTGCAATGAGTGAGGATCCCCTGCCCTGGCCCGACCAGCGCGGCGCCGTGGCGGCCGATGGCGCGGCACATCGCGCGGTCCTCGTCGTCGATCCGGCGGGCCTCGGCGAGCAGGTGATCCAGCAGGGCCGTCGCGTCGATCTTCGGGTCCGTGGCGGTCGCCGCCGCCAGGGCGTCCATCCGGTCGAGGGCCCAGAAGAGGTTGACGGCCGTCGGCCGGCTGGTGCGGAGCGATTGCGTGGCCTCGCGGAGCGACCGGCGGACATTGTCGACACGATTCGTCCCGCCGGAGCGCGCGCCGAGGACCGCGCCGTACGCCGCGGCGATCCCGATCGCCGGCGCGCCACGAACGCGCAGCGACCGGATCGCCTCCCAGACAGCCGGCACATCGCGGCACTCGACCTCGACGAACTCGGTCGGGAGGCGCGTCTGGTCGATCAGGCGCAGGCACCCGGTCGCGGCGTCGCCGGTCCAGCGTACCGTCGTGATCCGGTCCTCGGCCGTCAAGGGATCAGTCCTCCAGGTCG
>JAKAUH010000957.1 GCA_021818605.1 Planctomycetota bacterium | reverse complement strand
TGTCCCCCTTGACTAGCTGGACCACGTTGCGGTTCTCGGCCGCGTCGTGATAGCCCGACAGCAGGGCGCCATTGTTCCTGGCCCGTACGAGCGTCTCGAAGTAGGCGTGGACGCGATCCCGCAGCGATTCCCGGTGCCCGTCAAGATGCTTGTCGTACCGCCCCGAAAGATAGTCGGCCCAGCGCCCCGCCTGTTTTTTCTCGACATCGGCCATGTATCGCAGCAGGAATTCATCCGCCATCAGGACGCGGCGGAAGACCTGGCCGGCGACCGCGCGGGTGGCCAGGTCGAACTCCGCGAGAAGACCTCCGTGGTGCTGCACCAGCAGCGGCAAGGGGCTCGCGGCAGCGATCAGCCCGTGGGAGAAGTAAGGGGCGAGGACACCTCCGATCGCGTCTTCCCGAAGCCGCTGCACCCACCTGTCCGCGAGGCTATCCAGCGAACCGCCGGCCCGCCCCGGCTGCTCGGCCCCCTCGGACTCCTCGGCATCGAGCGGGTCCCTCGCGGACACGCCAGCTTCCGGGTCCGCCGTCCGTCGAACTCCACCGGCCCGCTCGCTCCGCGACAACGGCTCGCGTGCCTCCAGCCATCTTCGATCGGCCATCCTCTCCACAAGCTCGGGGCAGTTTCCCAGGACTTTCTTCAGCCACTCCTCTCCCTCGGCGTCCCCCCTCCACGAGTTGACGGCGACGTGCTCTGTGGCCGCGAGCAGGAGGCGGCGGTCGGGCTTGTCCGAGTCGGGGTCCTCGCCCCGCGGGCGAGGACCCTCGACGAGCAGCGCCGCGATCTGGCGCAGGTGATCGACCCCGAGGGCGACCTGCGGCACGACCCCGATATGCCCATCGCCGATCTCGCCCAGCAGCGGGTGGTCCTGAATCAGCGAGAAGAGCGGCTCCCGTCGGTTGAAGAAGCGGCGGCGGAAGTTCTCGAAGGCCGGGCCATCCCCGAAGACCTCTCGCCGCCTCAGGGCGAGGTGCGCCTCGATGGCGGCGTCCAGTTGGTCACGGATCGCCTCCGCGGTCCTGGTGTACACGCAGAAGATCAGCGTCTTCTGGCCCCGCTCGAAGAACTCCAGCGCCCGCCGCACCGTCGCCCGGACCTTGCAGTGCTCGGCGTCGGGATCGTGGTCCGGGGATCGCTGGCCGATCATGTCGCCAAGTACCTCGCGGTACGCCCGGAGTAGAGGGTTCTCGGCCCTCGCGAGCTTCTTCCACACGGCGGCGGTCTCGACGAGGTGCCGGTAACTGCCGGTTAGTTCGGCCCCCAGACCGGGCAGTCCGCGCTCCTCCTTGGCCAGGGCGATGGCCCTCATCATCACGTAGTTGGCGAGTTCATCGTTGCCCCGGACATCGATCCCCGGGGACCAACTGAATGACCGCGTCCCGGGCCGGTCGCTCGAAGTCGCCAGGTGGCCGACGAAGTGCTCCCTGTAGCCACGGGCGTGCTGGTGTCGGATCACGAACGGGTGGAGACGGCGCCGGAGTTCGCCATTCCGCCGTTCGAGGTCGAGGGCGGCGGCGATGGCGTGCGCGACTCGCGGCGGGCGAGTCTGGGCGGCGATGGCGGGCCGATCGGACTCGGCCGCCTCGCTCGTCGCTCTCCACGACTCCTCCATGCCGTCCCGGTCGCCCGGTCGGAGCGCCTTCCATCGCCTGCGGAATACTTCCCCCGCATCGCGAGCCGCCTGCAAACCTTCGCTCAGTGAGGTGACCGCCTGATCGAGTGCCGCATGACGATCCGCCGGCAAGGACAGGACCCCGCGCAGCTTCAGCACGCTCAGGAGTTCGTCGTGACGAAGCTGGAACGGCGTGGCCGAGAGCCCCAGCAGGCGACAGACGCGGTCGGACATGAATTCCTTGAACCTCACGCGGGCCTGCACCTTGCGGTTCTTGAGGCCGTGTACCTCGTCGATGATGACCAGCGGGAACCTGGGCCAGTCCGCCACAAGGGCACGCCGGGTCAGTTCGTCCAGACGGCGGCGGAGTTGGTCCTCGTCCGTGTCGTGCTGTGCCTTCAAGAGCCCTGCAAGGTCGGAGTCGAGATCCAGAGCCCGAGCGAATGCGCGTTCCAGGTTCGGGAAGACCGGGTCGTCCCACAATTGGCCCGAGCCTCGCAAGTCCAGCAACTCGGTGAGTTGGGGAATCCCGATATTGTCGAACACCTTGCCCCTTCGGCACCAGTACCGGCGCGTCTCATTGCGAGTCCGAAAACGGCCGAAGGCAGCGGCCAGGCCGCGCTTCCGCCAATCAACGCGGTCGGGGAGGGCCGCACCGAGGACGCCGTGCCTGGCGATGAGCAGCACCGGCCGGCTGCGGGTGGCCCCCCGAATCTGCATGGACAGGTCGATCAGGTTGCCCGGCCCGCCATTGCCGATTGGCGTACGGATTTCGAGCCAATCGAGCCCGCCGTCGTCCTTGGCGCAATCCTTCTTGAAGGTCTCCGCCTCGCGGACCCACTTGTTGAAGAGGGCATCATTGTTCGGGGTCAGGACGAGGACGACGGGCCGGTTCGAGGGGAGCCCCTCGGGCGCATCCCCCCGGCGAATCGTGTCCAGTATGGAGACGGCGACGGCAAGGGCCACGTAGGTCTTGCCCAGCCCGACCTCGTCGGCCAGGAGCATGATCTCGCGCCGCTCCCGCTCCCTCGCGGCGAAGAACCGGCCCAGGATGGCACTGGCCGTCTGCGACTGGCGCTCGGCGTCGGAATGGATCTGGGCGTCGAAGGCTTGTTTGTCGCCGAAGACCTTGCGCAACGACCGACTCAGGTCGATCTCGGGGGACAGCTTCATCGGTCGCCTCCGGTGATCCGCGCGACGTAGTTCGGGAAGGCACCGGCCCGCAGGTCCGGCTGCCGGGAAACGAGGGTGTCCAGTAGCTCCCGGCACCGGGCGATGACCGGGCCGAAGCACGGCCGCAGGTCGGGGTCGCCGACAGCGGCCTCGCACCTCCGCAGCGCGGCGAGGATCTCCGCCAGTTGGAAACCGACGGCGACCGAGGTCTTCTGGGGCTCGTCGGCCGCCGGTGGGCGAGTGAGGCTCTGGAAGGCGTGCTCGGCCAGTTCCAGCGGGCTCGTCGGCCCCCTCAGCGCCGCGTCGAGGGCCGCACGGGAATACGCCGCCCGACCGATCTCGGCCTCGATGCCCGGGATCGCCTGGACGAAGCGCCGGATGAAATACGCGAGGATGCGTCTCGTATCGATGGGCTCGTCGGGTCGGGCTCCGGGGGCGTCCTCGCCGGGGAGGCTGCCCCCATCGTCCCACTCGTCGGGCTCCTTGCCGAAGAGGAAGTAGTCGATGAGTTCCCCCTCGGTCGGCTTGCGGCCGATGAGGAGGAGGGGCAGTCGGGCCTTGTCGTCGAACCTGACCGGGAAGGTGGCCGTATGGCCGCTCCACCGGACCTCGACGAAGACGTGCGGGAAGAGGGGCTGGTCGGGAACCTCGGGGGCGAGGGGTCCGAGCCCCTCGTCGCATCGTGAGCAGGCTGTGAGGTCCAACTCAATAGGCCGATCCGTTGCCCCCTCGGTGCCGTCCGCCCGGTACAAGACCCAGTACCCCGTATCCCCCGCCCTGGTGGGGATGGGCATTAGCAGGACGAGGTCGCCGGGGACGGCCTCGCGGAATCGGATGGTGACGACCGTCCCCGCGACGACGACCTCGGCCAGGAAGGTCGGGACGGCGGTTGGCTCGGCTGTTGGGGGCGGGACCGTCGCAGGGGGGGCGTCGGTGAGGACTTCCAATGGCGGCCCCGCGAAGCTCCACAGGCCCTCGATTCGCTTGCGGAGGCGAAGCGGGATGCGGTAGACGAACCCCGCCTCGTGGTTCGCCGGCCCGCCGAGCCCGAGGCCCCTGCGCGTGCAGTTGGAGGAGCCGACGTAGAGTACGCTCCCGGCCCGACCGTCCAGGAGAATCACCTTGGCGTGCAACGCACGCTGCGCCTCCTCTTTGCCGTCTCCGGCCGCCCCGAGCCGAGACGCCAATTCCGCCTCCTCCGACTCGTCGCCGGTCTCGGAGGGAGAACCGTCCGGGAGTCCCGTGTCGGGGAGGGTCGCCCGGAGGTACAGGCGGCCCCTCAGTCGTCGCTTCAGGTCCACC
>JAKAUH010000502.1 GCA_021818605.1 Planctomycetota bacterium | reverse complement strand
GGGGGGGGGGGGGGGGGGGGGGGGGAGGAGGGCGGGAGGGGGGGGGGGGGGGGGGGAAGGGAGGCGGCGGAGAGGGGGGGCGCATGGACCTCAATGATTTCTCGCGCCAGTTCAACTGGATGCATGAGCGTTTCCACCACCTGACGTCGGTCCCGGACAGCGCCGAGGCTGACCCGCAACGGCTCTGGGATGAGACGCGCTCGGCGCTCGGCGTGACGATCGAGGAGATGCGGGTCGCTGAGGAGGAACTGCGGCAGCAAAACGACGAGCTGGAGGAATCGCGGCGCGCGCTGGAGGTCGAACGCCAGCGGTACATGGACCTGTTCGACTTCGCGCCCGACGGCTACCTGGTGACGGACCTGAACGGCGTGATCCGCGAGGCCAACCGCGCCGTCGGCGAGCTGCTGGGCACCGTGCCGAAGCGCCTGGCCGGCATGCCGCTGGCCTGCTTCGTCGCGCTGGACGACCGGACGGGGTTTCGCACCAGGCTGAACGGCCTGCTGAAGGTCGGGCGGCACGACGACTGGGTGGTCCGGATCCAGCCGAGGCGCGGGGCCTCGTATGATGCCTCGATCACGGCGGCGGTGGTCCGCGACCACAACGGGACGCCCAGCGGCCTGCGGTGGATGGTCCGCGAGGTGCTCGGGCCGGCGTGGCGGGCGGGCGATCAGGCGATGGTGCCCTCATCGCGGGGCGGGCGGGTGACGGTCGGCCGGAGGGGAACGGTCCAGCCGGACGAGGTCGAGAGCGAGCGCCTGCGGCGGATCCGCGCCGAGACCGAGGCCGAGGCGCTGCGGGGCCTCTTGCACGGGATCGACGTGATCGTCTGGGAGGCCGACGCCGAGACCGGCCGGTACTGGTACGTCAGCCCGAGGGCCGAGCCGCTGCTGGGCTATCCGGCCGAGCACTGGCTGGAGCAGCCGGACTTCTGGTCGGAGATCATCCATGCCGAGGATCGGGCGATGGCCCGGGCGCACCGGGCACGCTGCCTGCACAACCTCCGGCCGGGCGAGGTCGAGTACCGCGTGGTCACGGCCGACGGGCGGACCATCTGGCTGCGCGAGTCGGTGTCGGTCGAGGTTGATTCCGCGGGCAAGCCGCGGGCCTTGCGGGGCTGCCTGTGGGACATCAGCCGCCGCAAGAAGGTCGAGCGGCAGCTCTACACCGACCGCCGCAAGCTGGCCGAGCACCTGGCGGACGTGTGGCACCTGTATCTCCTCGGCGGCCAGCTCCTGGCCACCGTCGACCTGGCTCCGGTGCTCGAGGAGATCCTCGCGTCGGTGACGGCGATGCACGGCGCCGACCTCGCGCTGATCCGGCTGCTGGACCCCGAGAGCCAGGAGCTGGAGGCGACGGTCAGCCAGGGGCTGCCGGGGGACTACGTCGCGCGGTTCGGCCGGGTGCCCGCGGGCGTGGGCACCTGCGGGCTGGCGGTCGAGCGGGGCGAGCCGGTGATCATCGAGGACATCGAGCTCGAGGGGCCTCCAGGCGCCGGGCGTGGCCGTCCGGATCCGTCGCCCGCGGCGAGCTGGGCCGAGGTCGGGCAGGCCGGCGGGTTCCGCGCGACCTTCAGCATTCCGTTGATCAGCCGGCGCGGCGACCTGGTGGGCACGATCGCGATCTTCTTCCAGGAGCCGCATCGGCCCTCGGACCGGCAGCTCCAGATGGTCGAGCAATATATCCTCCAGGCGGCCGACGCGATCGACAATGCCCGCCGGCACGTCGAGGCACGCGAGTCGGAGCGCCGCAAGGAAGAGTTCCTGGCAACTCTCGGCCACGAGCTGCGCAATCCCCTTGCCGCAATTCAGACATGTGCCCATCTGATCCAGCCCGGAGAGGTCGACGCCGACGCGCTGAACGAGGTGCGCGAGATGATCATCCGCCAGAGCTGCCTCATGGCGCGGCTGATCGAGGACCTGCTCGACCTGACGCGGGTCTCGCGCGGGACGCTGGCCGTGCGGAAGGAGCCGGTCGACCTGGCCGAGGTGGTGGCCCGGGCCGTCGGGCACGTCAAGTCGCTGGTGCAGGACCGTCGGCACGAGCTGATCGTCGCGATCCCCAAGGGGCCGACCATCATCCAGGCCGACCCCATGCGCCTGGAGCAGGTGCTGGCCAACCTGCTGATGAATGCCGCCAAGTACACCGACCCGGACGGCAGGATCGAGCTGATCGCCGCACGCGAGGAGGACGACCTGGTCGTGCGGGTGCGCGACACGGGCATTGGCCTGGCGCCCGAGGCGCTCCCAGGGTTGTTTCGCCTGTATACCCAGCTCGACGCGGCGCGGGACCGCAGCCGCGGCGGCCTGGGGATCGGCCTGGCGCTGGTCAAGAGCCTGGTCGAGCTGCACGGCGGCACGGTCTCGGCCCAGAGCGATGGCCCGGGGCGCGGCAGCGAGTTCGTCGTCCGGCTGCCGATCGGCGTGAGCCAGCGGGGTGATGAAGGCGCCTCGGCCTGAGCGTTTGTCTCTGAGGGCTCCGAGGTCCTGGGGTCGGGGGTATCGCGCACCAATTCAATGCCTCGACGAGGCTGGGCGCGGGTCTCCAGACCGCGCCGAACCGAGGTTGGCCCGCCTTCATCCCTCGCCCGCCCTGCGCGCCGAGTCGGACCGGCGCCTTCCCCGTGGGCGACAGGCGCTCTAGAATCATCACCTGCGCCCGAATCCACTCCCGGCCGCCCGAGCGCCGCCTTGCCTTGTCTTGCCTTGCCTTGTCATGCTCTCCCGACGCCCTGCCAGGGACAATTCCATGCTGCGAGCCATCCTCCTGCGACTCCTGCCCGGACTGGGACTGACGCTGATCTTGACGCTGCTCCTCAACACCGGCCTTGTGCGTGCCGGCGACGACCGATCGGCTGGCCCGCCGCCGAAGGGCGAGGTCAAACACTACACGTTCGACAGGAGCCGGATCTTCCCCGGCACCGTCCGGGATTACTGGATCTACGTCCCGCGGCAGTACGCCGGCGCGAAGCCCGCGTGCCTGTTCGTCTGCCAGGACGGCGTCCAGTATGGCGCGCCCCGCGTCTTCGACGAGCTGATCCACAAGCGGGAGATGCCCGTCACAATCGGTGTGTTCATCACGCCAGGGCGCGTCAAGGCGCCGGGCTCGCAGGCCATGGACCGGTTCAACCGCAGCTACGAGTACGACGGCCTGGGGGACAACTACGTCCGGTTCCTGCTCGAGGAGATCCTGCCCGAGGTCGAGACGAAGAAGACCGCCGACGGCCGGTCAATCAAGCTTTCGAAGGACGGCAACGACCGCTGCATCGCCGGGGCCAGCAGCGGGGCGATCTGCGCCTTTACCGCGGCGTGGGAGCGGCCCGAGTCGTTCCGCCGCGTGTTCAGCGCGATCGGGACGTATGTCGGCCTGCGCGGGGGGAACGTCTATCCGACGCTCATCCGCAAGTATGAGCCGAAGGCGATCCGGGTGTTCCTCCAGGACGGTAGCTCGGACCTGAACATCTATGGCGGCGACTGGTGGATGGCCAACCAGGAGATGGAGCGCGCCCTCGTCTTCGCCGGGTATGAGGTGAACCACGACTGGGGGACCGGCGGCCACAATGGCCAGCACGCCACGCGGATCTTCCCCGACGCCATGCGATGGCTCTGGAAGGACTGGCCCCGGCCCGTCAAGGCCGGCGCGGGCTCGCCGCAGCTCCGCGACATCCTGATTCCCGGCGAGGACTGGACGCTTGTCGGCGAGGGATATCGGTTCACCGAGGGACCGGCCGCCAGCCCGAAGGGCGAGGTGTTCTTCAACGATATCCCCAATAGCAAGGCGTACCGGATCGACCTGGAGGGCAAGGTCAGCCCGTGGGCGTCGGACACCGACCAGGCCAACGGCCAGGCGTTCGGTCCCGACGGGCGGCTCTACGCGGCCACGGCGAAGGGAGTTGTCGCCTACGAGTCCGACGGCAAGCGGACGGTCGTCGCCGAGGGCTTCCACGGCAACGACCTGGTCATCCGCCACGACGGCGGAATCTATGTCACCAACCCCGTCCGAAACGGCGGCCCGAGCAAGGTCTGGTACATCAGCCCCAGGGGAGAAACGCGGGTGGTGGACGACAAGGGCTGGGCGGCACCCACCTTCCCGCATC
>JAKAUH010001142.1 GCA_021818605.1 Planctomycetota bacterium | reverse complement strand
AATTGCTAATTTTAGCATTTAATAATTAGTTCCGAGCATCATCTGCCAGGGCAGACCGGGGACGATGGCAGAGGGGAGCGACAGACCCGGTAAGTGGTGTTTTGCACCTTCGGACCTGGAGCAGTGGTCGCCGCGCCATCCACAGGCCTGGACTGCTGGCTCTCCGCACCGACCTGGCTCCTCGGCTCGTACCCGCGCCGATCGGTCTTGACCGATTCGGGGCCGGGGATTATGGTCTCGCACACCCCAAGGAAGGGATGCCGGCGGTGACGGCGCGGGTGGAGCGGGCGATCGGACGATCGGCCTGGATTCTGGCTCGCGCGGCGGCGGAGGATCTCGCCGTGTCAGGTCGCGCCGGAGCGAGCGCAGGCCGCGATCTCATGGAGGAGATGACCCATGCCGTCCCCGGAGTACCGGGCTGACGGACGTCGCCGCGCCTGGGGGCGCGGACCCGTCCGGATCAAGCTCGAAGCCCTCGAACGCCGCGAGCTGATGGCCGCCCACGGCGGCTCAAACCTGCCCGACCTGGTGAACTCGGCCCTGCAGGTCTCCAGCAGCGTCTCGGACTGGGCCGGGTCGGAAGAGGTCACCGGCAAGATCACGAACCAGGGGCACGGGACCACGCCGGCTCCGCTGGAGGTCGCGCTCTATGCATCGCCGGTCCGCGGCATCAACAAGTACTCGGTGCCCATCGGCCAGGTGACGATCCCGGCCGGGATCGTGCCGGGACAGAGCGTCGACTATCAGACTCCCGTGACGCTTCCCTCGACGCCGGTGCCCAACGTCAGCGGCAGCGGCGGCACGCTGTACGTGGCGGCCTGGGTGAATCCGAATAACACGATCGCCGAGAGCAACACGCGGAACAACCGCGACCTCGGACCGCCGTATGACGCGGCCCCGGTCCTGATCCAGCCGCCGCAGCCGGCGAACCTCGTCGGCACAACCCTGGCGGTCAACCCCACCAACGCCACGTGGGGGAGCACGATCACGGTGACGGCGCAGGTCACCAACAAGGGCTCGGGCAGCTCGCCCCAGACCGAAGCGCTGTTGTCGCTCACGCCGAGTGGGATGAATTTCGGCGGTGCGACGACCGTCGGCCTCGGCACGCTGACAATCCCGCCGCTGGGTCCGTACCAGACCTACAACATCGCCCAGCAGATCACGCTGCCGGCCGTCGAGCCGCTGTCGATCGCCAACTACACGAGCTTCGGCCTGACGATGACCCAGGACGCCAACTACGTGACCAACAACCTGTATCCCAACCAGCCGACGCAGGGGGTCGGCTACGACCAGGCGGCGATCACGGTCACCACCAGCCCGACCTCCACGGCGACGACCGGCCCGCTTCCCGACCTGGCCGCCTCGTCGGTGATGGGTCCGACCAGCACGATCCGGTGGGGCCAGTCGTTCCCGATCACCAGCCTCGTGCAGAACCTCGGTCAGGGCGCAGCCGGACCGTTCCAGGTGTTCTTCGTGCTCACCGGCAGCGGCGGGGCGCTGAACAACTCCATCTACCTGGGCCAGACGACCATCAACGGCCTGGCCGCCGGGGCCAGCCAGCCGGTCAACCCGACGCTTACCCTGCCGACCCGGCTGCCGTCGGGCGTGAACCTCGGCAGCGTGGGCTACGCGCGGGTGGCGATGATCGTCGACCCGAACAACTTCATCGACGAGACGCTCAAGAGCAACAACGAGTCGGTCTCGGCGCCGTTCATCGTGCGGCTGCCCGGCAACGCCACGACCGTACCGACCACGCCGGTGCCCGGGGCCCTCCCCTCGGTCGCGAGCGTCGCGCAGCGAGACCAGGCCGCGGCCCAGACCGAGGCCGCGCTGAGGCGAGCCGCCCGGCTCGCCAGCCGGCGGGCCGCTCACCCGCGCCCCGCCCGCATGCTCCGGCGCCACGCGCCGCCCTCAACCAACGGATTCCTGAACAAGGCCGTCAGCCTGGGCACCGAGCTGTCCAAGCTCCCGCATCAGGCCATCAGCGCGATCTCAAAATCGATCTAATGAGACCGACCGGAAACATACACCCACGCACGCAATTGTCCTGACATCGATCCTGCCCGCGCAGCTTGCCCGGTGGCACTTCCTGGTGCCATCGGGCGGGTCCACGATGAACGCGCAACCAGCACAACCCAAGTATCTTCCGTCGATTTCGCGGTGTTTCGGATACCAAACGCGGAAACTTGAGACAAAATTGGAGACAATGAGGGGATTTATTGAAACGAGTCGTGCACGTGGCTATGCTTTGCAACGTCGACCGGGTCGTCGCGGCAAGCTAGGCAATCGGGCCCGAGAGGGCCCTGGGCATCGCGGTAAAGACTGAGGCATGCAGGACGTAGGTCGCCACTGGAGGCACCCCGAGATGACGTTCGACCGGTTGCAAGTACCCCTGAGCGCGGCACCAAGCCGGACCCGGCCGCTGGTCGAGGCGAGATTCATACCCCGCCAGTACGAGCCGAACTATGCCTATCCCTTGCTCGTGCTCTTTCATTCACGGGGCAGCCACGAGGAGCAGCTTGTGCGGGCGATGCCGGCGCTGAGCTGGCGGAACTATGTGGGGCTGGCGCTGCGGGGCCCCGAGCCGATCGTGAAGCGCGACCGGCTGGTGGGATTCGGCTGGGGCCGGCAGTTCGAGGCCCCGGATCGGGACCGATCGCATCGGCGGTCCGGGCCGAGCGAGGGGGAGATCGTCCGCCGGGTGCTCTTCGACGCCGAGCCGG
Source organism: Planctomycetota bacterium (assembly GCA_021818605.1). Classification (GTDB taxonomy): domain Bacteria; phylum Planctomycetota; class Planctomycetia; order Isosphaerales; family Isosphaeraceae; genus JAKAUH01. The sequence goes on along the minus strand of JAKAUH010001142.1, from coordinate 1,371 downwards.
AGGTTTATGACAGCTTCGAGGAGTCGGTATTCTCGGCGATCGTCCAGACGCGGCAGCTGCTGCACGTGCACTCGGAGCGCATCTACCTGATGGGGTGCGGCGAGGGTGCGGCCGTGGCGTACTGGCTGGGGCTGACGTATCCCGAGCGGTTCGCGGGGGTGGTGTCGATCAACGGCTGGCTGCCGGTGGGGCTCCGGCCGCTGGGCCGGCTGAAGGCCTGCCGGGATCTGCCGGTGCTGGCGGTCCACGGCGCGTGGAACAACCGGACGCCGCTGCACGAGGCCCGGCGGGACGTGGCGACGCTCCGCGCCGGGGGGTTGCGGGTCGCGTTCCAGTCGTATCCCTGCACGCACCGCCTGGCGACGCCGATGCTCGCGGACGTCGACACCTGGCTGATGGGGCATTGCACGGGGCAGGCGGCCTTCTGATCGATCCGATCGATCGCCGGGGCCAGCGGGCCCAGCGGGCCCGGTGCAACCGCGGGCGAGCCGGGCGGCCGCCTTCGCCGTCGAGCCGTCTTCCCGTCGACGGCCGACTCCAAAGATTGACACAGCCCGGATATCCTGGATGGGGGCGCCCCCCGTTGTCGCAACGACCAGGGGGGCCGAGGTCGCCGGGATTCGAGGGGGATTGGCGGGATGGATGGGTCGTTTGCCTGTCCAGAATGCGGCAGCGAGATCGAGGTGGAAGGGCTGGCACCCGGCCGGCAAGTCCGCTGCGGGTTCTGCGACCGGCTGCTGGAGGTGCCCTACCTGCCCCGAGTGCCGTCCGCGGCGATCCGGCGCCAGCGATTCGGCCGCTCGGCCTGGATGAGCTGGGCATGGGTCGGACTGGCGGTACTGGCGGTCCTCGTGGTCGTCCTCGGCGGCTACCGGGCGGTGCATCGGTATTTCCGGTCGGCCCGGGAGGGGGCGATCCACAGGCTCCTGGCCTCGTCGCGGGCCAACGAGCAGGCCGGCCGGCTCGATCAGGCGCTGGTCGAGCTCGACGCCGCGCTCGAGCTGGCGCGCCAGTCCGGGGCGCGGGACTCGGCAAGCCTGGCCGAGCAGCGTTCGAGGCGCGCCGCGCTGGCGGTCAAGGAGGCGCTGGCACAGCTTGACCGGCTCAAGAACCGCGGTCCGACGGCGTTCCCCCTGGGCGAATGGCTCACCCTGATCGCCCGGTGCACGAAGGATCCCGACCTGGCCCCGGTGACGGGCAAGATCCGCAAGGAATTCGGGCAAAGCGCGACCCGCCAGGCGAGGTACGTGCTCGACGCGGCGCGGGATGACGATAAGGCCGGCCAGGCCGCGGCGTCGCTGCGCGGCTGCGATCGGGTCGCCCGGCTGCTGCCGCACCTGCCCGAGGCCAGCGAGAAGGCGATTCGCCGCG
>JAKAUH010000383.1 GCA_021818605.1 Planctomycetota bacterium | reverse complement strand
ACCCGGGCGAGGCCCTCAAGGCGCTGGGCCTGAAGGGCTCGACGATCGATCGCGAGGTCATCGAGGACTCGCACTTCGCCGGCCTGGCCCGCACCGAGAAATATCCCGAGGCGATCGTCGCCCTGCTCGATACGGCCGACCGCTGGATTGCGCGTCATGATGGCACCACTCGGAGAGCAGCCGCGCAAACGGGCGTTCCCGCACCTGCGGCGGGCGGTTCGGAATCGGTCGAAACGGGACGGAGCAACGCGCTGGGCCTGGCGATCGCGGTCGCGGTTGTGGTCGCGGCGGTCTTCGGCCTGTTGTGGTTCTTCCAGCGCCGCGCGCGGGGGCACCTGGATCAGCGGATCAAGGCGGTGCGCTCGAAGGCCACCGACGTCATGGACCGGCTCGATCAGCTCAAGGAGCGGATCAAGCTGTTGCCGACCTCGAACGCCGATTTCCAGAAGACGCCGATGGCCGGCGAGACCGCCAGGATTTACGCGGACGTCCAGGCCCGCGGCGGCCGGCTCTGGGATCGCTGGCTCCAGGTGATGGACGCCGTCGACCGCGCCGAGAAGCTGGCCGTCGGCGTGACCTCGCCGTTCCGGCGGAATGCCCTCCACGACGCCGAGGCGGCTCTCGAGCAAAAGGGCGTCTTCGAGGAGATCCAGCAGGGGAGCCAGTCCATCGCGGCCGATCTCGACCGGCTCGACGGCGCGCACGAGGGAGCGCGAGCCGAGGCCGCGGCGTGGCACGCGGCGCTTGACAGGCTGAAGGAGCGCATCGACGCGATCGCGAAGCTTGGCCTGCCGGGTCGCCCGTTCCAGGCGGAGCGGCTCGCGCTCGCCGAGGCCGACGATCGCCTGGAGCCCCGGATCCTCGCTGATCCGATCGGCGCCCGATCGGCGCTCGAGGCCGATCGCCGGCATGCCGAGGAGGCCCTGGCGAAACTCGATCGGCTCGCCGGGCTTTTTGCTGACGCGCAGAAGCTGGCGACAGTCCTCGACGCCACGCGTCGGCAGGTGGCCGAGCACCGTGCGCGGGGCCTGCGGCTGGACGAGGACGGCGGCAACCCCGACCCGCCGCTGGCGCGCGCCGATGAGGCCCGCGCCGCGGTGCTCGCCGCGATCCAGGCCGGCGATGCCGATGCGGCCCAGCGCGAGCTGGATGCCGCACGCTCGCTGGCCGACGAGGCGAAGGCGGCGATCGACCGGGTGCGCGAGGCTCGCGATTACTGCCGCCGCGAGGCGCCCGAGCGCACCCGCGTGACCGCACGCCTCCGCGCGGCGATGCCGCACGCCGAGGCCGACTATCACCGGCTCGAGGCCGAGTTCTCGCCCGCGACGTGGGCCGAGGTCGCGCGGGGGATGGACCAGGTCCGCGCCCTGGTTGGCTCGTTCGACCGTCTGGCGGCCGAGGCGTCGGATGCCGCCTCCGAATCATCGCAGCGCTACCTGGCCGCGGCGAGCGCGCTGCGCGGCCTGGCCCAGCAGCAAAAAACCGCGCTGCGGCTGATGTCAGGGAGCAGCGACCGGCTCAATGCGTTGACATCCGTGCGCAACGAGTGCCGCAAGCGCCGCAATGAGCTGGAGGCCGCATCGCGCCAGGTCGAGGAGGTCTTCCGCCGCAGCGACCCGCTGGTCAGCACGATGGCTCTGGACCTGCTGGGCGAGGCGAGGCGCAACCGCGACGCGGTGCTCGCCGCAAGTGAGCGGCCGCGGCCCGACTGGCCCTCGGTGCGCGAGGGGATCGCCCGCGCGATGGAGAGCCTCTCGGTGGCGCAGGACCAGGCGGAGGTCGACGTTCGCGGCCATCAGCAGTTGAGCGACGAACATGACCGCGCCCGCGGCGAGCTCAAACGAGTGGCGGACCTGCTTTCGAGCCGTCGCGAGGACCGTCCGGCGGCCAACCGCCGGTTCCGCTCGGCGGCCGAGGTGCTCGACCACGTGGCCCAGGAGCTCGCGGCGCCTCACGGCGAGTGGACGCGATGGCTCGACCAGGTCCGCGGCGCTCAGGCCGATCTCCAGCAGGCCGAGCAGCTCGCCCGCCAGGATATTCTCCTGGCGTCGCAGGCGCAGTCGGAGGTCGACGCGGCCGCGAATCTGGTCCACCAGGTCCGGTCGTCTGGCTCGATGGGGATCGTACCCGACACCTCGGCGGCCGAGGCGACACTCGACCGCGCCGGCGGATTGCTCCGCTCGCAACAATATGAGGCAGCCATCGACGCCGCGGGCGAGGCCCAGCAACTGGCGCGTCGGGCCCATGAAGACACTGCCCAGCAGGCCGCCTGGCGGCAGATGCAGGTCGACGCCGAGCGCCGGCGCTGGCAGGGCCCGCCCGAGCCGGACACCGGCGGCTCGTCGCTCGGTCACGCCCTGGCCACCGCCGGCGCGGTCGCCGCGGGCGTGATCCTCAACAACATGCTCAATGCCGCCGTCCACGCCGGCTCCGCCGGGCCCGATTCGCACCCGGATGGCGGCGACTCATCCCCGACAAGCGAGTCCGCGCCGGCCGAGACCGAGACCGAAACTGGCGGCGGATCCTGGCAGGACGACACGGGGCAAGGGTCCTGGTAGCCCCCTCGCGGATCTGGCTCCGAAATTGCACCGTGGAAACCTCTGGCGCTCATCGGCTACGATGATTCTTCACTCGTCGCACGGCAACGTCCACCCGACCTCCACTTCGAGGACGCCCATGATCCTGGGGAAGATCTGGCAGGCCATCGCGGCCCAATTCAACAAGCTGGCCAACGCGATCCGCGGCTATGACCCGATCGCCGAGATGCAGTACGAGTACGACCGCTCGGTCGAGCAGATCCGCGAGGGGCGCGAGGGCCTGGCGCAGTATCGCGCCATGGTCGAGCGCGTCCAGCGCCAGGTCGACGGCGAAAAGCGCCAGGTCAGCGGCATCGAGGCGCGGATCAAGGCCTATCTCTCGGCCGGCGATCGCGAGGGCGCCGGTCGGCTGGCGCTCGAGCTCAAGCGAGCCAGGGAAGACCTTGCCGAGAACGAGAAGCAACTGGCGCTGCACGAGCAGGCGTACCAGAATAACCTGCTGAAGATCCAGCACGCCATCAAGAAGCTCGACGAGGTCAAGCATCGGATCAGCAAGTACGACGCCGATCTCAAGATGAGCCGGGCTGAGGCCGAGATCTCGCAGCTCGCCACCCAGTTCAACTTCAACGTCACGACCGACTTCGGCCAGGCCGAGCAGATCCTCCAGGACCAGATCGACCGCAACCGCGCGCGGGTCCGGGTTGCGGCCGACCTCTCGGGCCAGGGGGTCGAGCAGATCCAGCAGGACGTCGCCGTCGAGAAGGCGATGGCCGAGGACGCGCTCCGCGAGTTCGAGAAGCAGCAGGGACTGATCACCCCCGAGACCGTGCGGACGCCGCAATCGGCCAAGGAGCTCGGGCCGGCCCAGCGCACGCTCGAGTCGGTGCCCGAGGTCTGATCCGTCGGATACCGAAACCGAAACCGAAACCGAAACGACAGGCGGGACCCCGGAAAAGGAGCCGAGCCGATGGCCACCCCGACCGAGGCGACCAAGGCCGGCACGCCGTCATCGTCGCCCGCGCCGAAGCCGGCGGCACTGCCCGGCGAGGCATCTCGCGCCATGCCCGACGGCTTCCCGCCCTGGGCGAAGGAGTTCGCCGAGCTGTACTATGCCGGCACCACCTGCCTGTTCATCCTGCATGGCAACGTCCACGACCTGCTCCCGCTTGGCGAGTCCGGGTCGGCTGACTACGGCGGTCTTCCCGAGTTCCTGGCCACCCAGCTTTTTGGCGCGTGGGACCTGGTCCTGCGTCACGACCTGAGTCAGGGCCTGCGCGTCTACGCCGGCACCGATGTTGGGCGCCTCCGCAAGATGACCACGCTCGCCATCGACCGGATCGGCGAGCCCAAATCATGGCCGAGGGATCCCGACGCCGTCCTGGCGCTCCTGGACCAGTTCGTCCGCCAGTTGCTCATGGAGGAAAGCCCCGAGCGGCAGATCCGCCTGGGCATCATCCTCGACTACGCACAGTTCCTCATCCCCGCGGCCGACCTGGCCCAGACGGCCGGCGCGCAGGCCACGCGGCTGGTCCGATTGCTGTCGTGGGCCCAGAATCCTTATATCAAGCGGCACAACATCGCGTTTTGCCTGCTCACCGATCAGCTCGCCGAGATGAACGAGCGGCTGGTCGTCAGCTCGCACGTCGCCGCGCTGCACATTCCGATGCCGGATCGAAACGCACGCGAGCGGTTCGCCTCGCGGTTCCATTCGGGCGGCGACGCGGCAAGGGCCGTCGCGGGATTTACCCCGGCGCAACTGGCCGAGCTGACCAGCGGGCTGAACCTTGTGAACCTCGAGCGGCTGCTCTCGGGCGCGGGGCAATCGGGCGAGGTGTTCGACCTGAAGGAGCTGAAGAAACTCAAGAAGGGGCTGATCGAGCGTCAGGCGCGCGGGCTGGTCGAGTTCGTCGAGCCGTCGCACACGCTGGGCGACTTCGTCGGCAACGACGCGGTCCGCCATCGGCTCGAGGAGGACACGGCGCTGTTGCTCAGGGCTCGGCTCGACGCCGCGCCGATGGGCTACCTCGTCTGCGGCCCGGTCGGCACGGGCAAAACGTATCTCGCCGAGTGCTTCGCCGGCTCGGTGGGGATCCCCTGCGTCAAGCTGCGGAACTTCCGCTCCAGGTACGTCGGCGAGACCGAGGCGAACCTCGAGCAGGTGCTCACGGTGTTGCGCGCGATGGGGCCTGTCGTGGTCATCATCGACGAGGCTGACGCGGCGCTTGGCAACCGAGAGGCCGGCGGCGACTCGGGGACCTCCAGCCGGGTTTTTTCGATGATCGCCGCGCAGATGGGCGACACGCGGTATCGCGGGATGCTCGTCTGGATGCTGCTGACCAGCCGGCCCGACCTGCTGCCGATCGACCTGAAGCGCCAGGGTCGCGCCGAGGTCCACCTGCCGCTATTCGCCCCGCGCACCCAGGACGAGATCACCTTCATGGTCCGCGCCATGGCGAGGAAGAACCGAACAGGCCTGGCCGAAGTCGCCGTGCCTCCTGGACTCGCGGGCCGAGGGCTCAGCGGCGCCGATATCGAGAGCATCGTGCTGGCCGCCAAGCGCCGGGCCCTGGGCCACGAGCGCGAGCGGATCGACCGCGAGGACCTCGCCGCGGCGCTCGACGACTTCATCCCGTCGGCCCAGGGCCTCGAAAAGGAGAAGCAGGAGCTGGCCGCCGTGCTGGAGTGCACCTCGATGTCGTTCCTGCCCCTCGAGTGGCAGGAGCGCGTCAAGGCGCCCGACGGCCGAACCCGGCTGCAAGAGCGCATGGCCGCGATCCGACGCCTGCTCGAGGAATGAGTTAAGACGAGACGATTTCCAGCTCGGCCCGAGTCCGCGATGTCATCTTCACGAGGGTAGGACCATGAGCAAGACGAAGAGTGAAGCCGCGACCGCTCGCACCGCATGGCTCGACGAATCCACCGACGCCCCTCTGATCGGCCAGTATGCCGAGCGGCTTGGCACCTTCCTCGACGCGATGGCCGACGGCCGGGTCGACGCGATGGAGCTGGAGTCGCAGGAGGCCCGGCTTGTCGCCCTGATGAAATCGGTCGAGCCAAAACTCGAAGGCGCCCTGCACGAGGAAGTCACGCAACTCCTCTGCGAGCTGTCCGCCTACGACATCATGAAGACGCTCCACGAGCTGATGGCCGCGGCGCCGAAGACGAGGTTCCGGGGTTGAGCGGGACTGTTCCGATCGGGTGATTCTTCGATCAATAAACCCCGTGCAACGGCGCGCCGGGCGCGGCCAGAGCGTCCACGCGTCGCTCGATCTCGGGATCGTCGACCAGGGGCGGCGCGTGGCGGGGCTTGATCCGCGCGTCAATCACCAGCGGGCCCGTGCAGCCCCAGTGCTTGCGCTCGATGAAGCTGCCGATCCCCTCGATGTCCGCCGCCGGGTCCGAGCGGGTGAACGTCACCCACAGGAAGTTCCGCTCGTTCCGCGCGGTGAACTCGCTGTCATCCACCATCACCACCAACGGGAAGTCGCGGATCCGGTCGTGCTCGCCGAACGACCGGCAGAAGCCCAGGATGTCGCCGCTGTCGTACCGATAGGACGGCCCCTCGACTGCCAGAATGCCCGGCAGCACGACCCTCGGATTGCGAAACCCGCCCGGCAGTCGCAGGCCCGGCGGGATCTCGGTCGGCAACACGCGGCGCACCGGTCCCGCGGCGGCGATCACGACCTTCGAGCCCTGGTTGAGCCCGTGCCCCGAGTAATCGAGCGTGTCCATGGTCGTCCGTGTCTGGAAATGCAGGTCGTTCGACCAGTCCACCCGCGAGAGCACGTGTGCGAAGAACGCCGGGATGTCGTGGATGTCGAGCCCGGGGTTGTCCTCGTGGGCGATGATCCACAGGTACTTCGCGAGCGAAAGCTGCCCCTGGCCCAGGATCGCGTTGGCGATCGTCAGGATCTCCTGCGGCCTCCGCTCGCGGGCGTCCGGAACATAACGCTCGCTCGCAATCGCCAGGAGGAGCGGATGTACCCCGGCGGCGTCCACGGCGTGCACGGCCTTGACACCGACGATCACGCTGGGGATCACCGGACCGGTCAGGTCGTGGATCAGCTCGCCGAACGAGGTATCCTCCTGCGGCGGCCGGCCGACCGAGGTAAACGGCCAGATTGCTCCCTCGCGGTGATAGACCCGCTCGACCTGGAGCACAGGGAAGTCGTGCGTGAGGCTGTAATACCCCAGGTGGTCGCCGAATGGCCCCTCGGGCTTGCGGCGCGTCGGGTCAATGGTGCCGACGATCGCGAAATCGGCCTCGGCCGGGATCGGCAGCCCGCCGTTGGAGGGCGTGACCATGGGGACCCGCCGCCCGCCGAGCGCGCCGGCAAATGCCAGCTCGGGCAGGCCCTCGGGCAGCGGCATCACGGCGGCGACCGTCATCGCGGGCGGACCGCCGACGAACACGTTGACCTTCAGCGCCTGCCCGCGCCGGATGGCCGCGGCATGATGCACGCCGATCCCGCGGTGGATCTGGTAGTGCAGCCCGACCTCGTGCCCCGGCTCGTATTCATTCCCGCCAAGCTGTACCCGGTACATCCCCAGGTTCGACTTCGCCAGGCCCGGGCGGTCGGGGTCCTCGGTGTACACCTGCGGCAGCGTGATGAACGGCCCACCGTCCATCGGCCAGCACTGGATCTGCGGCAGCGCATCAATTGTCGTCTGGCGCTCCAGGATCGGCCCGGATCGCGCGCGGCGGGGTAGCAGCCGCCAGAGCGTCCCCGGCACGCCTCGGTATTTCCAGGGGTTGCGCGCCAGGGCACCCGGATCGGCCTTGAGCTCGACCAGCCGCTGCACCGATTCGAGCGTGTCGCGGAACAAAAACCGCGAGCGCTCGAGCGTGCCGAACAGGTTGCCCAGCACGGGGAACCTTGTTCCCTTCACGCGACGAAAGAGTAGGGCAGGTCCCCCGGCCTGGTAGACCCGCCGCTGGACGGCGGCGACCTCCAGATGCGGGGCGACCTCGCAGTCGACAATCACAATTTGTCCGGTCGATTCCAGGTCGCGGACGCAGTCCGCCAGCGATCGATAACCCATCAAGCCCGTTCCTCGGCGGTTGCTGCGGCGGCGGGACGATAACCTCGTCGTTACTATAGGCGAGACGCGGCCGGATTCCAGGGCGTGGTGGGTTTCCGGTGTCAGAGGTCCTCGACCCGATTGGCCATCTCGGGTGGGTCGTAGACCTCCCAGATCAGGACCAGCCCGGCGATGACCTCGCCGATGCTGCGCGTGTGCTGGTGACAATACACGATCCCGGCATGCGGGATACCTCGGGCATTGAGCGAGAGAAAATCATCATCCTGGGTGAAGATCACCCGGCCCTGCGGCAAGGCGAAAGCGACGTGACGCTCGTCCATCGCGCCGAGCAGGCCCGCTTCCGCCGCGGTGGTCACATCGATCCCGTGACGCCGAAGTCCGGAGGCAACGGCCCGGGGGCAGTGCTCATCCAGGTGATAGCGAATCGTTCTGGGCATCGGCCATCCGTTGCCTGATCTTCTCGAGAATGGACGGTTGCGCCGCCTTTATCGCCTGGAACGCTTGATCTTCCGCGGCGATCTCCGCCTCAATCTCGGCGCGGTGATCGTAGTAGTATGCCAGGGCCGAATGAACCTGGGCCAGCGAGATCGTCGGGATGTCCTCGACGATCTGGGCCGGCGACATTCCCATCCGCTCGTACATTTCGACGATGTGCTTCACCTTCACCCGATGCCCCAGGATATGCGGCTTGCCGCCGCAGTATCCCGGCCTGATCCCAATGTGCTCGCGGATCACCGGCACGGCTCCCTCGGTCATGGCGTTCAAGGTCGGCGACTGGGTTTGTGTTGATGTGGTGTCCATGACGGTCAGAATAGCAGAAAGCCCCGCGTCCTTTCCAGCGATCGGACGGCTCGCCGACGTCCCGGCGACGTATCGCCGCCTGATATCCGGCCGTCAGTCATTCCCGGTCTTACCCGACGACGCCGACGGCCGGTCGCGGTCGGCGAATCCAGTTCTGGAGCCAGTCGAGGAGCTGGTTGCCGTAGGCGCCCAGTACGCGCACCTGGGGGAAGTGGATGTGACCGTCGATGAATCCCGGAAGGATGAGCCGTCTCGTCAGGTGGGTGACCTCGACTCCAGGATTCCGGCGCGACACCTCATCGAACGGTCCGAAATCCGCAATCATGCCGTCCTTCACGACGAGCAGTCCGTCCCTGACGAACCGCGCCGCCTCCGACTCGCGGCCGATGGACTTCCAGGGGTCGTCCATCAGGTCGAAGAACGCCCCGCGGATCGCGCAACTGGCCCCTGTCATGCAAATCCCTCGATTCATCGAAAGGATGAAGGGCCGGATTGCATTCCCCAGAAGAGCGCACAAATGCCGCGATGCCCGATCCGCTCCCTGGAACATTAGAACACATCCGATCCAGCTACCAGCAAATCTCACCATGTCGTTGCGGTGGAACTCCATTCGGGGTCAGGCACCGCTCCCACGAGGTGTTTGCCGCAGCCGAGATAACCGCTCATTGGCACTGAACTTGCACCAAACTATGACTGTCAGCATTCCTCATCGGCACAGGTTCTCCGGGCAAGCCCCGGAGCGGTAATGCGAGACTCGTACGCCGGGTCTCGGGGGAATCGATTGGGGCATCTACTCGCCCCTGAACAGGTTGTGCCATGCAAATCAAGAACCCTCGCTCTGGGAGGGCGATCGCTCTCCGTCTCGTTGCGGCCGTCGCCCTGGTCGCCTGTGCTCTGGCGTTCCTGCCGCGACGGAGCCGGTCCTCCAGCCCGGCGGCGTCTGATTCGTACTACATGGTCATCTACTCAGCCGAGGAGGGGAAGATCTCCGAGCGTGCTCACTGCTTCGCGACCTTCGCCCGGGTTACCTGGGCGTCCGACGCTCCGACGCCCCGGATCGAGCTCCATCACATCAACTGGTTCAGCGTTCGCGGCCACCGGTGCGGCTGGACCTACAACCTCGTCGAGACCGACGGCAAGCCCACGCGCCCCGAGCCGGGCGAGAACCGAACCACCCGCGACGCTCTCGAGCTGGTCCTCGGCCATCACCGCCGGGTCACGCGCTGGGGGCCTTACGAGATCAAGCGTGAGCTGTATGAAAAAGCCATGCGCCAGATCGACTTGCTGGAGGGGCGCATCCCCGGGAAGAAGGTTCTCTACAAGTCGCTCGACCTGGGCTATCGCGATCGCCCCGAAACACCGGTGCTGAATTGTATCCACGCGGTCAGCGACATCGTGCGCGAGCCGGCCCTGCTGCGGACCTGGATGGCGTACGGCGACCCGGCGGCCCGCAAGGTCGTCCGGCACCTGCGGCCGTGGATCAAGAGTCCGGCGATCGAGCCACCCGGCCTCTGGCACGCGATCTGGGAGGAAATCTGGCGCGGCGCGCCGAAGCGGCGCGCCGACACCATCGCCCGGGCCGAACTCGACCCGGATCCCGGGCTAACGTCGAACGCGGGAACCCTGGCCTCGGCCGGGGCCAGCCAGTCAACCGGAGGGACACGCTGATGTGCGGCATTGCCGGAGCATTCGACCTGGTCGATCGGCGGATGTTTTCCGCCGAGAGGTTGCGGGCCATGACGGGCGCGATCGCCCACCGCGGGCCCGACGACGAGCAGATCCACATCGAGCCGGGCCTGGCCATGGGCGTCCGCCGGCTGTCGATCGTGGACCTGTCGGGCGGCCGGCAGCCGCTCGCCAACGAGGACGGCACCATCTGGGTCGCGTACAACGGCGAGCTGTTCAACTACCACGAACTGGTGCCCGACCTGCTCGCCCGAGGTCACCACCTGGCCACTCGCTGCGATACCGAGGCCTGGGTCCACCTGTACGAGGACCACGGCGAGGGATTGTTTGATCGCGTCAATGGCCAGTTCGCCCTGGCGCTCTGGGACCGCAACAACCGCCGGCTCCTGTTGCCCCGCGACCGTATGGGCGTCTGCCCGCTCTACTACGCCGAGGCCGACGGCTGGCTGCTCTGGGCCTCCGAGGTAAAGTCGCTCTTTGCCTCGGGGATGATCCGTCCCCAGCCCGACCCGAAGGGCCTCGACTTCTTCTTCCACTTCATGTGTGCCAGCACCAGCCGGACCTTCTTCGACGGCATCCGCTCGGTCCCGCCGGGGCATTTCCTCCGCGTCTCGGGCGGGCGGGTCGAATTGCGCAAATACTGGGACCTCGACTTCCCCGACGCCGGCCAGGAGCGCCGGATGGACGACCCGACGCCGCTGATCGACGAGCTGAAGGAGCTTCTCACTCGCTCGGTCGACCGTCGGCTAATGGGCGACGTGCCGGTGGTCAGCTACATCAGCGGCGGGCTCGACTCGACAACGGTGCTCGGCCTGACGAAGGCCATCCGCGGTCAGGCCGTCCCCTCCTTCACGATCGGCCTCGATCGCGCCGGCCCCGACGAGCGATCGCACGCGACGGAGTCGGCCTCGGTGCTCGGCTCGTCGTTGACCACGGTGACGATGAGCCGCGCCGACATCGCATCGGCCTTCCCTGAGCTGATCCTGGCCGCCGAGGGCCCGGTGCTCGACACCTCGTGCGCCTGCCTGCTCCGCCTGGCGCAGACCGTGCGCTCCACCGGCTACAAGGTCGCCCTGACCGGCGAGGGCGCCGATGAGGGGTTCGCCGGCTACATCTGGTTCAAGTCGCAGAAGATCCGCAACGCGCTGCTCGGCCGCTCGCCCCGGATCGCCGCCGCGCTCCGCCGAATGATGCTCTCGATCGGCGGCAGCCGGCCCGGCGTCCGCTCCGCCGCCAGGGAGATCCCCCTGCGCGCCTTCGCCGGTGTCCGCCCGCCGCAGCAGGACATCGCCGAGCTGACCTCGCAGGCGCGGCCGCTGATCTATTCCGAGTCGATGTGGGACCGCCTGAACGACCACGACCCGTTCCGGGACCTCGAGATCACCAACGACCGGATCGGCCGCTGGCATCCGCTCAACCAGGCGATCTACGTCGCCTTTCGCACCATGTTCGCCGGGCTCCTCATGATCGCCAAGGGCGACCGCGTCGCGCGGGCGGCCTCGATCGAGACCCGCTATCCATTCCTGGATCTCGACGTGATCAACTTCTGCGCCGAGATCGCGCCCGAGTACAAGCTGCACGGGTTCACCGACAAGTGGATTCTCCGCCAGGTCGCCGCCCGGACGCTGCCGCCCCGGATCGCCCGCCGGCCCAAGACGATGTTCCGCGCGGACATGTCGGGTGTGTTCCTCGGCGCCGACCGGCCGCCCTGGGTCGACCAGCTCCTCAGTCCCGAGTCGATCCGCGCGGCCGGATACTTCGGCGCCGAGTCCATCGCCCGCGAGCGAACCGCCCTGGAGCGCGCGTTCCGCCTCTCGCCCCGGCGATTCATCCTGGACGTCGGATTGACCAGCGCCATCGCCACGCAGCTCTGGCATCACACCTACTGCGGCGGCGGACTCTGTGACCTTCCCACCTGGACACCCCCCGTCCTGTCGACGGCCCGCGAGACCAGGGCCGTCGAGGCCGTCGCCTGAGCCGTTATCATCGAGGTTGGACCGAATGAGCAGTTTCATCCTGAATACCGAGTATCTCGAAATTCCGGTCCAGGGACCGGCCTTCGACCTGAGTTCCGCACCGCGCGTGGCCAGCGGTCCCGGGGCGCCGACTCCCGCGCCCTCGCCGGCATTCACCATCGTGAGCAAGCTGGCTCACTGGGACGAGAAGGCGTCGGTGCGCGTGAAGCCGCGCCGCGTCCTGCTGCGGGACGAGGAGGCCGAGGGCAAGACCTTTTTCACACCCGAATTGGTCCCGGTGTCACGTCATCCACTGGTCGCCCGGCTCGGGCCGGAGGCCGTCCGCGCGCTCCAGGTGAAGACGCTCTACCGCTACCTCGACTTCACCAAGCGGCTCGAGCTCGACGCCATCAGCGTGGTCGCCGCCGATATCGCCCTGGGACGGGCCGGCCCGGAACTGCCCGACGTGATGCGCCAGGATGCGTTCAAGCTCTGCACGGATGAGGCACACCACGCGTATTTCTCCGACGACATGAAGCGCCAGGTTGCCGAGGCCACCGGCGTGGCCGTGGAGGACTCGTCAACGCCCCGGTTCCTTCGCCGGCTGCGCGCCATCCGCCGCGACCTGCCCCGCGATCAGCGCCGACTCGCGCTGGCCCTGTTCTCCGTGGTGTCGGAGACCCTGATCTCGGGCATTCTCTGCCAGGTGCCGAAGGACGAGCGGGTGGTGACATCGGTCCGCGAGATGGTCGCCGACCACGCCGAGGACGAGGGCCGCCACAGCGCGTTCTTCTCGCAGTTTTTCGGCTACCTCTGGCCGCGCCTGGGCAACAGCCTCCGCGCCGAGCTGGGCCCGCTCTTGCCCGAGTTCATCCAGGCCTTCCTCGAGCCCGATAAGACCCCGATCCGCCGTTCGCTCCGCGCACTGCCGCTGCACCCCGACGAGGTCGAGACCATCCTCGCCGAGTCCTACCCGCCCGCCGAGGTCGCCGCCAGCACCCGCCAGGCCGCCACGGTGACGTTGCATTTGTTCGAACGCCACGGCGTGATGGACGACCCGCACCTCGCCGACGCCTTTCGCGAGCGCGGGCTACGCGATTGACGGCTCGGGGTCGCCGGCTTTGCTGACGTCGGGTCCAGGAGTGCGATCGGACCTCGCAGTATCCCGAGTCGCCCCGCTGCCGCCGGCCGGGATGCCGGTCGACGACCAGATTCGGGTACGCTATTTACGCGAATTGAGCCGTTGCTCCGTTGCCGCCGGCCGGGATGCCGGTCGATGACCAGAGCCGTTCGTCACCTGACCAGGACATCGAATCCGGAAAGCACGAGCCGATCGTGATTGCGATCGATCGATCGATCGATGTGACTCATCTTGACGCCTCCTCACCCGCCCGCTAACCTCATTCTACTGCTCGTGACGGGCAAAACACGGCCAGGAGGCCCCCGCTGTGCGACCCATCGCAGAGACGGGGTTTTTTCATGGCTATCTCGGTCCCATGATCGGACATCGGGTTCGTCCCTCTCGACGCTACCCGCTCCCGCGGTAACGATTGCCGCCTGTGTCGGCCCGACCACCCTATCGAGGTCGGGCCGCAGGAGACGGCATCGTGCATTCATCGGATCATCCGCAGTCGAATCGCCAGGTCCCTCAGCCTGGTCCTCAACCTCACCCTCTCCACCTCGCCGCTCAGGCCGAGACGCTCGCGGATGTCGAGCACCGCCTGAAGCAAAGCGGTTACCTGGCGTTGCGGCGCATCCACTGCGAGTTTCGCGATGGCGTGCTGCGAATGCGGGGCCAGCTCCCCTCCCATTACCTCAAGCAGGTCGCCGTGGCGGTGGCCGACGAGGTCAACGACGTTCGGGCGATTGTCAACGAGATCAGCGTCGTGAACCCCGCCCGCGGCAATGCAGCCAGGCCGGCCGCCTGGTCTGCCTGACCTTCGACCTCATCGCCATCGCCATCGCCATCGACGCCGGGGCCTCACGAGTCTGTGAGGCCCCAGACGAAACGAACTCCCAATTTCGAGGAGCCCCAAGATGATCTCGACGGATTCGCCCGTCCTGCGCAGGACCGCGGTCAGTGATGCCCATGGAATCCATTTGCGCCCGGCGGTCCGATTCGTCGAGGCGGCCCAGCGGTACGCCGCCACGATCCGGGTCCGCTGCAACGGGGCCGAGGCCAACGGCAAGAGCATCATGGATCTGCTCTGCCTGGCCGCCAGCTTCGGCGCCACCGTCGAGCTCGAGGCCCGCGGCCCCGACGCCGAGGAAGCTGTCATGGCCCTGGCCGAACTGATCGCGGCTGGCTCTCACGCTCCCAGCGGCGCCCAGGCCACCTGACACAACAACCCGCTGCAATCTGGTTCCTGGAAGAGCGAGGCGTCGTCCGAACCTGTCCCCGCGGCGAGGTGTCTGCCCTCATTCTCCAGGGCCTGTGAAGGCTGATTCACCGCGGCCGGTATCGGGTCGACCGTGCGGCGGGCTTCTTCATCGGTCCAGCCGATCGGACGGGGCCAGCCCTCCTCACTGCGCTTTGTCGGATACGCCCCGGGAGGGAATCACCGGGCTGGGCCGAAGAGAGGTGTTCCATGACGCACGCCAGTCGTACCTCCCGCATCGCCGCCAGCACCGGCGAGCCGGGGTCCGTGATTTCGCGCCTCGGTATCCCGTTGCAGGCGCAGCCTCACGATGAGCGCAACACCGACGACCTCATCGGTCTGGTCGTACGCTGCCCCCACTGCGCCCGGCCGGTCAACTTTCCCGGCCTCTCTCGCGACGGCTCGAACCCGATGGCCGAGTGTGAGAACTGCGATGTCTACTTTCACTTCGAGGACCACGACGTCATCCCGGCCGACGCGCGACGGGACGCAAGAGACGGGCATCCGGGTTCTCGGTCGGGGACAGCGGTGGGCCAGTTTCCCGCCAGCGCCGAGGACACGGGAGCCGACAGACATCCGATCGGTGGCGACCCCGCCCACGATCACCCGTGCCGGGAACGCACGACCACCACCCGCCAGGCCCCTTCATCGGCGAGAGATCCCACGCTTACGCATCACGGGTCCCGTGATCCGGCCGTCCGCCACACTCTTCCTATCGCGCCAGAGCACGCCGGGGCCATGAGTCGTCGCCCGGCCTCTCGACCCTCGGCGCTCCGGCGGGGTTGGCCACCCGTGACACGCTCGATGGCACCATCGGCACCTCCGAGCGCACCAGGATCCCCGCCACGATCGCTCCCGCCAGGTGTGCGCCGGTTCGCCGCCGCGGTTTCGACCGCCCTGCGCGGGAACTTGACCATCTCCTGGTCGTCGCGATCCATGAAGTCGAGCATCACCCCTCGACGCCCCCATTTCGACGCTCCTCGGACCATCGGCCCTCCGACCTCCGCCAGCCTAAAACTGGCCGAAGTTCCCGCGTCCGGTACACCCGAGCCATTGCTCGGTTTGCGCGCAGCTCCGGTCGCCTGAATCTCGGCGGTGCCGTGCCCCAGTGTCAACGCAAACACCAGGAACGACGGCCAAAGTAGAAGGCAAAGCGGCAACTCGCATGCTTGCATAACGAGAAGCCTTGAGTCACACGGGTGGTCGATGTGAGGCCGGAAAGGGGAGACAACGAATATTGCGTACAAGAAATTAATATGAGTTGTACCCCTTTCTGCGTGCCGTGGAGAGAGCGGCGGGACACCGTCACGACGATGGTGCAAGTTGAACCGTGGCGGAGCGAATCGCATCGCATCGCATCGCATCGAGACGCGTTCGGCCGCGGTGAACCGGGGACGATCCGATCGAGACTGGAGGCGCTAACAGGTTCACAATGTCGCGAGCCGCCGCACGATGCGAGCCGCAAGGGGATCGGTTCAGTTCGATTTGGTTTGGTTCGGCCAGGTGAATCTTGGATGTATGGATGCCGCGACGCGCACGGTGCGTCAAGGGGTGAGCGATGGATTTGCGCGATTCTCTTCGGTTCGGCCAGGCGCGGCGGTGGCCATGATGGAATGCGGCCGGGCACCTCTGAAGACTCGGGGCCCTCCGCTTTTCCGGCCAGGCGCCTCAGCGCGGGGGCTCGGGTGGGTCCACAGCGGTCGCCGGCGTGCCGTCGACCTCGTGCCGCAGGCCCAGGTAGATCAGCGACGCGGCCGTCCAGAAGAAGCTGTAGACCCACGCCTGTCCGGCGAGCCGAGCCACGCCCAGCCAGAATCGATGGGCGGCCGGCGCAAGCCCCGTCATGCGCGGTTCGGAGCCGGCGAAAAGAGCCGCGATCTCCGGCCCTGGACCCGTCAACGCGACACTCCACTCCGCGAGCTGGATCACCGTGTCGACAACAAGCTCCGCGAGAGCCAGCCCTGCCAGCCCCGTTGCCCAGGCGATCGCCACGCCGATCCCGAACAGCGCCAGGCGCTGGGTCAAATAGCTATAGGTCCGGACCATCGCGTCGAGGGCATCCTCGGCCCCGCTCGCCAACGCGGCGTGGAACATTGGCCAGCCAGCGGCGATCGCGCCGACGAAGAGCGTCATCACGACCGCGACGGTGATCGGAATGAACAGCAGCACTCCCGCGACGGCCGAGCCGCCGGGCACCCGGTAGATCAGACCAAGCACCAGTCCGGCCAGCGTGCAGAAAGTCAGGCCGATCAACGGGCAGAGCGGGCTCAGAATCAGCGCGCCGGCGGATTTCCAGCCGAATCGCACGGCCTCGCCGATGCCGACGCGCCGCGACTGCGCGACCTGGACGACCGCCATGCGGGCAATCGCCCCGCCGGCCGGCCCCCAGACCACGAAGAGCCAGACGACCGCAATCAGGGCATGGAGCTTCGACAGCCCGGGCGAGTGCGGATCGAGGAACGTCCCGAACGGCGCCAGCAGGATCCGCGACGGCTCGAACAGACGATGCGACAGCCGCTCGACCGTGACCCACGACCACGAAAATCGCTCCGACGGCCGGACCATCGCCTCGCCCGTCTCGAGCACCCAGGGCGTCACCTCGGCGGAGCCGGCAAAGGCGCCGTCGAGGACCGTCCAGCCGAGTTGCAGGATCAGCAACCCGACGGCCGCGATCGTGAGCTTGCGCATGTCGAAGGCCAGCCACGCCGCGGCCAGGATCCGCTGGCCGTGAATGGCCCATCGAACCGGCGGGGCCGACCGCCCCACGCTGTTTTCCGCGTCATCCACCCCAGACACCTCCGAACAACGAATCCCCGGCCCCTCGGCGCCGGGCCAACCCTTACCCAACTGGCCGACAGATCGACCGGAACGCTCAGGGGATGTGAAAGAATCGTCGAAAAGGAACGGAGAGCCGAGAGCGAAGCCGCATAACGGCATCCAGAGTCTTCATTTGCACCTATTCGCTCTCTTCTCTCGGTCCTTCGAAGTCGATTCCTTCACAAGCGCTCAGGGCACGACGCAGGTCAGCAAGGTGGCCTCGCCGCGCGGGACGAGCCGGCACTCCTCGACGGCCGCCGGCAGGAGAACCGTCTGTCCGGCTTCCAGGGCGACCGGCCCGCCAACCGACTCCAGCTCGATGTCTCCGTCGAGTCCGACGAGGATTGTGAACCTATCTGCCTGCTGGATCCAGATCGGCTCATGCAGCCGCCAGCGCTCCAGCACAAAGTAACGAGAGGCAGGCAGCCGCTCGCGTGTTCCGGCCCCGGCAACATCGTCGAGGCATGTTTTCATCGGATCGACCGGCCCGCGTCCAAAATCGATCGACTCCATCGCCTGTTCGATGTGCAGCTCGCGTGGCTTGCCGTCGGCGCCGACGCGGTTCCAGTCAAAAACCCGGAAGGTTGCGTCCGACGTTTGCTGCACCTCGGCCAGCAGGACCCCGGCGCCGATCGCGTGGACCGTCCCGGCCTCGATCAAAATCGCATCTCCCGGACGGGCGGGAAACCGGTGCAACAGCGGCTCGACGGTGCTCGACTCGATGGCCCGGCGGAACTCCTCCGGCCCGACACCCGGCCGCAGCCCCGCATAGATCACGCTCCCTGGATCGGCGGCGAGGACCAGCCAGGCCTCGGTCTTGCCGTTGTCGCCCGCCAGCCGTCGCGCTTTCTCGTCATCGGGATGCACCTGCACCGATAGATCCTCACGGGCGTCGATGAACTTGACCAGGAGCGGAAACTGATCTCCTGCCCCAATTGCCGGACCGAGCAGTTCGATCGGCCGCGAACGCAGCAGTTCCCGCAGCGTCGTCCCGGCCAGGGGGCCGTTTTTCACCACGCTGACCTGGTCGTGATAGTCAGCCAGTTCCCAGCTCTCGGCATGGTCCGATCCGTCGCCGATCGGCTTGTGCAGGACCGTGCCCAGCCGCCGGCCGCCCCAGATCAGGCGTCGGAGAATCGGCTCAAATCGGAGAGGATAGAGCGCCTGGTCACGCGGCATCGGCAAACTCCTGGGACGGCCCGCGGGACGCGGCGAAACGCCTCGCCACCCGCCGCCGGTGCAAATTGTTGTAACGCCCCCGGTTGAAGACTGTCCACCCCGTAACCGCCGCCGCATCTCATGGTCGCGGGATTGGCCTGCCGGCGAGCGTGCCTCATCTCACCTCACCTCACCTCGCCTCGCCTCGCCTCACCTCGTCTCCGTCGGCCGTGGCGAAGTTGACTTGCCCCCACGAGCGCCAGTAAGATGAAGTGGTGGAAACGCCCCTGTGCGCCCGGCCGTCCCCGCGAGGCCGACGCATGGTGCCGCCAGCAAGGGTTCCGGCCTCGGGACTGGCCGAAGCGACCCGCGTCTCCTCCCTGAACCGCCGTCTCCGGCGATCTCCATCCCGACCCCTTCGGATGGTCTATCTTCATGCCTACCGACCAAGATCTCTTCGCCGAAGAGCAGACGATGGTCACGATGAGCTTCGGCGAGCACATCGAGGAGCTGCGTGTCCGCCTGATCCTGGCCCTGCTCGGACTGGTCGCCGGCGTCATCATTGTCTTCCTGCCGCCGCTCGACATCGCCTGGCACGTCATGAAGAGCATGGAAGCCCCGGCCAAGCAGGCGCTCGACGAATTCTACAAGGGCGAATATGCCAAGAAGGCCGAACAGGCCCGCCAGGAAAAGGCGATGACGCCCGTGGTCCAGGCCCAGATCCCGGCCGACAAGTTCCTCGAGCAGGTTGCGGTGCTCTTTCCCGGCCTGCCTCATCCCGACCCCGCGTCGCTCAAGGGAAGGTCGCTCGACCTGCCGTTCAAGTTTGGCTCGGCCGAGTTCATCAAGTCGGTCGAGGGCTCGACCGTCCAGATCGAGTCCAGCCTGGTCTCGCTTCACCCGCTTGAGGCCCTCACGAACTTCTTCATGGTCGCCCTGGTCAGCGGCCTGGTCCTGGCCAGCCCCTGGGTGTTCTACCAGGTATGGGCGTTCATCGCCGCGGGCCTCTATAGCCACGAGCGGGCCTACGTGAAGAAGTTCCTGCCGTTCTCGCTCGGGCTGTTTCTCTCCGGCGTTTTCCTCTGCTTCTTCGGCGTGCTGCCGATCACGCTCCAGTTCCTGCTCCAGTTCAATATCTACCTCGGGGTCGCGCCAACCCTGCGGCTCAGCGACTGGATGGGCTTCGCGACGCTCCTCCCTCTGATCTTCGGCCTGTCGTTCCAGACCCCGCTGATCATGCTGATCCTGGAGCGGCTGAGCATCTTCACGATCGAGGACTTCCGGGCGAAACGCAAGTTCGCCATCCTGATCATCACCATCGCCGCTGGCGTGCTGACGCCCGGACAGGATCCCTTCAGCATGCTTTTGCTGGCGATCCCGATGATCCTGCTCTACGAGCTGGGAATCCTCATGATTCATCGGGGTAAGAGCGCGCCGGTATCCGGACTCGCTGGCTGATCGCATCGCGGCGACAAAACGACCCGCGACGGGGCAGACACGGAGGGTGCTCGTCGAGCATCAGGTGGCGTGGCGCAGCGACCCGGCTCGGAGTCGTCGACGCGGGAAGGCACGGTGTACCTCGTCGGCGCCGGGCCGGGTGATCCCGGCCTGCTGACGCGCCGGGGAGCCGACCTGCTGGCGGGCGCCGACGTCGTCGTCTACGACCATCTGGCCAGCTCCCGACTGCTCGACCTGGCCCGACCCGAGGCGATTCGCATCTGCGCGGGGAAGTCGGTCGGGCACTGCACGTTGAACCAGCAGCAGATTCACGAGGTTTTGATCGAGCACGCCCGGTCCGGCCGCGCGGTGGTCCGGCTGAAGGGAGGGGACCCGCTGGTCTTCGGACGGGGCGGTGAGGAGGCGTCCGCCCTCCGCGCGGCGGGCATCTCGTTCGAGATCGTGCCGGGCGTGACGGCGGCCGTGGGGGTTGCCGCGTATTCCGGCATTCCCCCGACGCACCGCGACACCGCCTCGGCGGTCGCCTTCGTCACCGGACACAACGATCCTCGGTCGGGAGACGGTCGGCTCGATTGGTCCGCGCTGGCGCGATTCCCCGGCACGCTCGTCGTCTACATGGGCGTCACCCACCTCGCGGCGATCTGCGAGACGCTCATCGGCGAGGGAAAGCCCGCCGACACGCCCGCCGCGATCGTCGAGTCGGGCACACTTCCCGCGCAGCGGACGACCACCGGTACACTCGCCACCCTGCCCCGCCAGGCCGTCGAGTCCGGCCTGCGGCCGCCGGCCCTCCTGATCGTCGGCGAGGTCGTCCTCCTGCGTGACCGCCTGGCATGGTTCGAGCGATTGCCGCTGTTCGGCCAGCGCATCGTCGTGACCCGCCCCGAGGCCGAGCTATCCCGCTCGGCCGCCTCGCTCGAGACGATGGGCGCCGAGGTCATCGCGGCGCCGACCGTGGTGGTGCGTCCGATCGCCGATCCCGGCCCGCTCGACGACGCGATCGGCCGGCTCGAGTCGTTCGACTGGCTGGTGTTCACCTCGCCCAACGGCGTCCGCTTCTTCATCGACCGCC
Organism: Planctomycetota bacterium; assembly: GCA_021818605.1. Lineage (GTDB taxonomy): Bacteria > Planctomycetota > Planctomycetia > Isosphaerales > Isosphaeraceae > JAKAUH01. Next base: position 690 of record JAKAUH010000383.1, on the reverse strand, counting down.
TCGATAAACTCGGCCTCGACCTCCGCGCCGTCGGCCGGCTGCAACTCGCCGCGATCGGGCCGACGACCGCCGAGGCGCTGGCCGCCTATCACCTGCGCGCCGATCTCGTGCCCGACTTATTCCGCTCCGAGGCCCTGGCCGCCTCATTGGCCACCCGCGCGGCGGGGAGCCGGGTCCTCCTGGCGCGTGCCGACCGCGGACGAACCATCCTCCGCGACCAACTCGGCCCCCTGGCCGACGTCACCCAGGTAGCGGTCTATCAGAACGCCGACGCCGACGCGCTGCCGGACGGCCTCGATGACCGGATCACGGCCGGATCGGTGGACTGGATCACCCTCACAAGCTCGGCGATCGCCCGGCGCCTGCACGCGCTCCTCTCGGAGTCGGCCCGGCAGGCCGTCGGGACCCGAGTCCGGCTCGCCAGCCTGAGTCCCGTGACGTCCGAGACCGTACGCGCCCTCGGCTGGGAGGTCGCCGTCGAGGCCCGAGATTACACCTGGGACGGACTCGTCCGCTCCCTCGTCGAGCAGGCCGACAACGAGGAACGCCGACGAATCACCCTCGCGAGTCCCGAGGCGTAGGGTGGGGGTGTAAGACACGGTTCGTTTTTTTGGTAACTACCCAGCTTTCCTCCGCTTCGTAGCTTGATACCGGCGAAACGGGCTGATCGGGCGGCTCTTCATGTGCTTG
>JAKAUH010001124.1 GCA_021818605.1 Planctomycetota bacterium | reverse complement strand
GGTCCCGTACGACTAGCGGTCGTCGGCGGCCTGGCGAGGGGGATCATCGATCGTGGCGCGAGAGAACGCGTTCTTCCGGGGCTCCGAGTTGCCCCGCCTGCTGGTCCTCGTCGTGGTCCTGATCGCTGGCGTGGGGCTCGCGGTTGTCTTCGTGGGGCATCGGTCCCGGCCTGAGGAGCCGCCCCTGGTCGTCAAGGGGCGGCCGAAGCCAGTCGTCCCGGATCGCTCAGAGGAGTTCGAGAGCGTCGTCGACCGGACGCCGATGTCGTTCCGCGACAATGCCGCCTACAAATTGCTGATCGACCGGGCGAGCGAGCACACGCCCGAGCAACTCGCGCGCGACGCCCGCCGCGATATCCTCGTGACCCACCTGTGGGAGCGGCCCTCGTCGTACCGCGGCGTGCCGATCCACATCGAGGGCACGGCGCTTCGGGTCCTCCGCTACGAGTCGAAACTCAGCAAGAACGGCTGGCTGTACGAGGCCTGGGTCAACCTGCCGGACGTGCCCCGCGTGCCGTATGTCTGTGTCTTCGAGGACGCACCCGAGGGCTTTCCGATCGGCTCCAACATCGCCGAACGCATCGTCTTCAACGGCTATTTTCTCAAGTTCATGAAGTACGAGGCGACCGACGTCAAGTTCCGCAACTCGCCGCTGCTCGTCGGTCGGATCGGCTGGCGGAGCCACACCGAGACCGCCGGCGCCGAGGGGATGGGCTCGACCCTGTGGTGGTCGCTGGCCATCCTCGCGGCCCTGATCGTCGTCAACCTGATTCGCTGGATCGTGCAGCTCGTTTCCTTCGCCCGGTCTCGCTCGCGACCCACGGGCGGGGTCTCCGACCGGATCAGCGCGCCCGCCGACGAGATTCGACCTGAGGCGCTCGACGACTGGGTGCGCTCGGTGGCACAGGAGGACGCGGGGACGATTCCCCACAACGGCGGCGGTCAGCCGGGACCGGCCGGCGGTGGCACTCCGCCGTCCGATGCGTCACAATCAACGTCCTCGACCGCGCCCGGCGATTGAGGGAGTCGCGCGCGCTCTTCCCGGTTCCTACCCTGAACGCCGCGACGAGATGCGGACCGGCTCCCAGCCTTCAAGGTGCCCGTCCCCATTTCATCCGGGCGTGTGACCTGCGATCCGATGCACCGCGAATACCACCCCGACGACGATCACCACGGACACTTCCCCGCAACGGGCGCCGGCCTGGCCGTGGTTTCGGCCGATCCCGGCGACCATGAGCGTGCGCTGATCGCCTTCACGGCGCTGCTGGGCGGTCTGATCGGACTGGACGTGCTTCTGGGCGCATTCGGCTGGGACACGCGGCGGTTCCCGGCCGGCCTGTCGCCCGCGATGATCGCCGCACTGCTGGGCGCCGTGCAAATCGTCTACGGCACGCTGCGCTCATTGGCCCGCGGCCGGATCGGGGCCGACCTGGCCCTGGCGCAGGCGTGCCTGGCGGCGCTCATCATCGGCCAGCCGTTTGTTGCGGCCGAGGTCGTGTTCATCGCGTTACTGGGCGAGGTGCTCGAGGCCTGGACCTTCGCCCACGCGCGCCGGTCCATGGGGCGGCTGGTCGACCAGTCGCCGCGCACGGCGAGGGTCCGCCGCGACGGCGCCGAGATCGAGATCCCGGCACACCAGGTTGAGGTCGGCGACACCGTGCTTGTCGGCCCCGGCGAGCGGATCGCCGTGGACGGGAAGATCCTCGTGGGCCGGTCGACCGTCGACCAGTCGGCGCTCACCGGCGAATCGCTGCCGATCGACCGAGTGTCCGGCGACCCGGTCTTCACCGGCACGATCAACCAGTATGGCGCCATCGAGGTCGTCGCCGAGAAGGTCGGTGACGAGACGACGTTCGGCCAGGTGCTGCGACTCGTCGCGCAGGCGCGCCGGAAACGGGCGAAGCTGGAGAAAACGGCCGACCGACTGGCGCGTTATTTCCTGCCCGTGGTGGAGCTGGTCGCGCTCGCCACGCTCGCCAGCGGCTACCTGCTCGGCTGGCCCGACGTCTGGGCCCGGACGGTCGCCGTGCTGGTCGTCGCGTGTCCCTGCGGGCTGGTGCTGGCGACCCCCGCGGCGATGCTCGCCAGCATGGCCTGGCTGGCGCGCCACGGCGTCCTGATCAAGGGGGGCACGGCGCTTGAGTCCCTGGCCGCCTGCGACACGTTCGCCTTCGACAAGACGGGGACGCTCACGCGAGGCCGGCCGACGGTCACGGGCCTCGTGCCGCTCGCCGGCCAAGACGAGGACCGCCTGATCGCCCTGGCCGCCGCGGCCGAATCCTCCAGCCGTCATCCGCTGGCCGCGGCGATTGTCGAGGAGGCTCGGCGGCGGACGCTCGCGATCCCAACCGCGGCCGAGTCGACCGCTCTACCCGGCGCCGGCGTCGAGGCGAGGCTGGATGAACCCGATCGCGCGGCCTGCACCGTGCTGGTCGGCAACCGTCGGCTGCTGGCCGAGCGCGGGATCGAGCCCGACGCGGCCGTCGAGGAGGCACTCGGTCGCCTCGACGCGAAGGGCGAGACCGCGCTTCTGGTCGCGGTGGACGGAGCGATCGTCGGCGTGATCGGCGTGCACGACCCGGTCCGGCCCGAGGCGCACGACGTCGTTCACGACCTGCGGCACCTGAAGGTGCGCGAGGTGGCCGTGCTGACCGGCGATCGCGAACCGGCCGCTCGCGCCGCGGCCAGGAAGGTTCATGCCGACACCGTCGCCGCCGAGTTGCTGCCGGCCGACAAGGCGCGGTGGATCGAGGAACGCCAGCAGGCCGGCCACAAGGTCGCGATGGTCGGCGACGGCATCAACGACGCCCCCGCGCTCGCCCGCGCCGACGCCGGCATCGCGCTGGGGGGCGTCGGGGCCGACCTCGCCGCGGAGGCCGGCTCGTTGATCCTGCTGGGCGATCCGCTCCGGGTGCTGCCGGGTCTGGTCGAGCTGTCGCGCAGCACCGTGCGGATCATCCGGCAGAACATCATTGGCTTCGCCTTCGGCTTCAACGCCGTGGCGATGCTTTCGGCGACGTTCGGCGTGCTGGGGCCGATCGCGGCCGCCGTGCTGCACCAGGTCGGCTCGCTGCTGGTGCTGCTCAACTCGATGCGGCTCCTGGTTCACGGCGAGTGGTCCGAGCTCGCCCCGGCCCGTTGGCTCCGCCGGCTGGGCGATCGGGTTCGCCGGCTCGACGATCGCGTCGACCTGGCCGCCGCCTGGTCGTGGGCGTGGGCCCGGCGCCGGTTTGTGGCGGTCGGGGCGGTTGTCGTCGGACTCGCGGTGTATGCCACGAGCGGCTGGACGTCGGTCGGGCCGGGCGATGTGGGTCTTCTTCGCCGCTTCGGCCGGTACGCGGGCCGGCTCGAGCCGGGCCTGCACCTGCGCTGGCCGTATCCGGTCGAGCAGGTCACAATCGTCGCGCCCGACCGGGTGCGCGGGCTGCCGATCGGCTTCCGGCTCGCGAGTCAGCCGGATCCGGATGCCGGCGGCTGGAGCTCGAGCCACGGTCGGATGTCGGACGATCCGATCGAGGAGGAGGGCCTGCTCCTGACCGGCGACGGCCGTTATGTCGAGCTGTCGGCGACACTCGAATATGCGGTCGACCGCGACGCGCCCGCTGCGCTCGAGCGGTTTGTCTTCGGCCTGGCGGACGCCGATGCCGCCCTCCGGCCGATCGCCGAATCCGCCGTGCGCGCGGTCGTCGCCCGCCGTGCGCTGCTGGACCTGTTAACGACCGGCCGGTCAGAGGCCGAGGCCGCCGCATCGACCTTGATCCGCGAACGGCTCGAGTCCTCTGGTCCTGGCATCAAGGTTCGCCGGGTGACATTCCAGGACATCCACCCGCCGCTGGCGGTGCTGGATGCCTACCGCGATGTTTCGCGGGCCGCCGGCGACCGCCAGCGCCGGATCAACGAGGCGGGTGCCTACCGCGACCGGGTCGTCGCCGAGGCTCGCGGCCAGGCGAGCGTCGTCGGTGCCGCCGCATCGGCGGACGCCACGCGCCGCACCGCTCTGGCCGGTTCGGAGGCCGAGGCATTCACGAACCTCCGCGAGGCGCGGAGCGCGGCTCCATCACTCACGGATCTTCGCCTCTTCTGGACGACGCTCGCCGACGCGATGGCGCAAAA
>JAKAUH010000240.1 GCA_021818605.1 Planctomycetota bacterium | reverse complement strand
GACCTCGCTCATCGCCTTGATCGTCGCGGCCCGCGGACGCAGCCCGTGCTCGATGTGGTGCTCGACCGACTCGACGACGACGATGGCGTCATCCACCACGATCCCGATCGCCAGCACCAGCCCGAACAGCGTCAGGTTGTTCAGGCTGAATCCCACCGCCAGCATGACCGCGAACGTGCCGACGATCCCGACCGGCACCGCGACCAGTGGGATGATCGCCGATCGCCAGTTCTGCAGGAACAGGAGGACCACCAGCGCCACCAGCATGACCGAGTCCAGCAGGGTCTTGAACACCTCCTGGATCGACTCGCGGATGAACGGCGTGGTGTCGTACCGGACCGAGTAATCCACACCCTCGGGGAAGTCCTTCTTGAGCTCCTCTAGCTTGGCCTTGACGATGTCGGCCGTCTCGAGGGCGTTGGCATCAGGAAGCTGGAAAACCGCCAGGTTGGCGACCGGCTGGCCGTCAACCTTGGCGTTGGTGTCCTGGTTCTTCGCTCCCACCTCGACGCCGGGATGCGTAACGCTGTCATCCCCCTGCCAGGGGCTGACCAGATCGCGGATGCGGACGAACCGGCCCTCGTCCGTCGTTTTGACAATGACGTTGGAGAACTGCTCGGTCGTCACCAGCCGGCCCAGGGTCGTGAGCGTGACCTGCGTCTTCTGGCCCTTGATCGCGGGCGTCTGGCCGATCTGCCCGGCGGCCACCGGCAGGTTTTGCTCGCGCAGGGCGAGGACCACATCGCCAGCGGTCATGTTGCGGATCGCCAGCTTGTCGGGATCCAGCCAGATCCGCATGCTGTAATCGCGCTGGCCGAACATCCGGACCTCGCTGATCCCCGGCAAGCGGGCCAGCTCGGGCTGGACGTAGAGCTGCGCGTAGTTGCTCAGGTAGAGCTGGTCGTAGCGCCCGTCCGGAGAATAGAGGCCGGCGGCGAGCAGGATGTCCGGCGATTGCTTCTTCGTGGTCACGCCGGTCGCCTTGATGACGTCCGGGAGCAGCGGCATGGCCAGCGCGACGCGGTTCTGCACCATGACCTGCGCCAGGTTCATGTTGATGCCGTGCTTGAACGTCACCGTCAGGCTGTAGTTGCCGTCATTGGCCGACGTCGAGGACATGTACATCATGCTGTCGACGCCGTTGACCTGTTGCTCGATCGGCGCGGCGATCGTCTCGGCGACCACCTGCGCGCTGGCGCCGGGATACTGGCACGTCACGCTCACGGTCGGCGGCGCGATCGGCGGATAAAGCGCCAGGGGCAGCGACTTCAGCGACAGTGCGCCGGCGAGCGTGACGGCGATCGAGAGCACCGTGGCGAAGATCGGGCGATCGATGAAGAAGCGGGAGAACACGGGCGGGGCTCGCTCCCTGATGACGCCGCGAACGAGGTTGGACTGCACGCGGACGGGACGGATGGGGATGAGATTCCACGGGAAAGGATCGGGCGATGGACGCCCGACGCGCGATTGCCGATCCTTACTGGTGTCTCGTCGATTTTCGATCGCCGCGGTCGTGTTCCCGGCCGTCGGGCCGGACCGCGGAGTGCGAGGCGGCGGCGCGAGTGGCCCGGCCAAGGGATGCGGTAGGGCCGGTCGCGGCTGAGGTGCCGGCCTTCGCCTTCTCCGACCTCTTCTCGCCGGGCGCATCGGCCGGCCGCGCCTCGCCCTTGTACGGTTCGCCGAGGACCTCGAGCCCGTCCTTGAGCCGCTGCATCCCGGCCCGGACCACCCAGTCGCCCGGCTTGATTCCCTTCTCGACCTCGCGATAGCCGTCTCGTAGCACGCCAACCTCGCCGACATCGTGGCGCCGGGCGATGAACCTCGGGGCGCCCTTGTCGGTCTTCATCGGCTTCCCGTCCTTGTCCAGCTTGGGCTCGACGATGAAGACGTACTTGCGCCCCTGGTCGGAGACCAGCGACTGCTCGGCGATCATCGTCGCCGGATGCTTCTCGCCGATTGGCAGGCGAACCCGGACGAACAGGCCCGGGACGATGAAGCGATTGCCATTCGCGTCGGGCGGATTGTCGATCGTCGCCCGGAATCGCAGGGTGCCTGTATTCAGGTCCACCTTGTTGTCGGTGAAATCGACCATGCCTTTATGCGGGAAATCCGGCTCGTCCGACAGAGCGATGTCGACGGGCACCGCCTTGAGCCCCTGAGCCTGGACGTGCAGCTTGCCGGACTGCGCCAGCCGCTTGATCCGGAGCATCGCCTGCTCGTGCACGTCGAAGTAGACATAAAGCGGATCCAGGCTCACCACCGTCGTCAGCGCGGTGCTGTCGGCCTTGACCAGGTTGCCCGGGTCGACCAGTCGGCGGCTCAACAGGCCGTCGATCGGCGAGACGACCTCGGTCCACTCCAGGTTGAGCCGGGCCAGGTCGCGGTTGGCCCTGGCCACCTCGAGATTGGCCTCGGCCTCCTCGTAATCGGCCTTGTACCGGTCGTATTCCTCCTGGCTGACCGAGCTGCGGCCCAGCAGGGTCTTGGCGCGGTTGTACTCCTTCTTGACGCGGTCGACGTGCGCCTCGTACTGCTTCACCGTTCCGACCGCGCGGGCATAGTCCGCCCGGTAGATCTGGGGATCGATCTCGAAGAGCTTTTCCCCCTTGCGGACCATGGTGCCGTCCTGGAAGTACACCCGGGTCATGTAGCCGGAGACGCGGGCGAGCACCTGCACCGAGTAGGGCGTGTCGATATCGCCAGGGAACTCCTCGTAGTCGATGACTTCCTTGACGATCGGCGTGTCATACACCGCGATCGGCATCGGCCGCTGCGGCTGCGACTTGGCCTGCTGACAGCCCGTCGATGCCGCCGCGAGAGCCAGCAACGCCAACGACGGTAGTATCCACCCGATTCGCCTCATGATCGCTCGCGCCTCCGAAAGGCCCGCTCCCCGTGGTGTGATCGTCCCGTGTCGTTGCGGATCGCCGGGCCAGATATCTCCTTCGCTCGTCGTCGCTCAGGACGCCAGCGAAGATCACTTCCAGGATCTCTCGCGCCTGCACCTCGGCCGGCGCCGGCTGGCCATTGAAGAAGTTGGTCACCATGATCCCGTAGAGCACGTTGCTGATCACGTCGGTGATCCGCTCGACGGGCATCTCCCGCATCCGCCCGGCCGCCATCAGGTCGCGGTAGAGCTGTTTCCACCGCTGGACGTTCACCTCGCGGTGCTCGAAATACGTCGGCCGCTTCCGGTCCTTGAAGTGCGCCCGCTCCTGGATCAACAGCTCCACGAAGGTCGGGTGGTCGGCGAAGAACTGGAGGAACGTCGTCACCCCCCGCTCGAGCCGCTCCAACCCGTCCGTGATCCCCTCGACATTCCGCGTAACATTCTCCTGGAGCTTTCGCATCACCCGGTCCGTCGCGGCGAGGAACAACGCCCGCTTGCTGGGGAAATGACGGTAGATCGTCCCCTTGCCAACCCCCAACCGCTCCGCCAGCGCCTGCGTGACGGCATCCGAGAACCCCTGTTCGGCAAACAGGGCTGTCGCCGTCTCCAGGATCTCCTCGCGACGCGCCAGGTTCGCTTCTTCAGAGCAACACCGCCCACGCTTTTCGCCGCTGCTTTCCATCAAGCCCTCTTCTTCATTCGGACTGACCGGTCAGTCCACATTGTAATTGCGGAATTCGTTCCGTCAATGGCCGCATGACCCGGAATCTCACCGGTGCCTGGTAAAGTCGGAAAATGCGTGCGTCCAACGATGGGCACATTCGGGCGTCCGGAGGGGGAAGGCTCCCAGCCGAGGAAAGGGAATACGGTTGGGCTTCGCGGGATCGCGGCCCTGGAAAAGTGATCGGTTTGGCTCACCCGGGGGCATGGAAGGTAAGGTGAAGGCTGAAGGAGACGAGGGTTTCGCAGGATACGGACGATGGCGAAGGCGCATCTCGGGGCGGTCGTGCCGCAGATCCAGCGGCTGTTTGACGGGGGATTGACCACGGCGCTCCCGGGCGGCGCACTGCTCCGCCGCTACGTCGCCTCGAACGAAGAGGGGGCCTTCGCCACCCTGGTGGCACGCCACGGCGGGATGGTGCTGGGCGTGCGCCGGGGCATCCTCCGCGACGAAACCGAGGCGGACGACGCCTTCCAGGCCGTCTTCCTCGTGCTGGTGCGGAAGG
>JAKAUH010000321.1 GCA_021818605.1 Planctomycetota bacterium | reverse complement strand
ACAGCGGCGACCGGGCTGCGACGAAATCCTCGCGTCGGTTCCGCATGCGCGATGACCCCGAGCCGACTGTTCACCAGATTCCGCCTCGCGCCGCGCGGACAATCGCGACGGTCAGCCAGACCAGGGCCATCGTAATCCCGCACACGGCGAAAGGCACCGCCAACCAGGACCGGCGCGGGCCGACGCCCCGCACTGCTGGCGAACCGTTGACGTGATTCGCCGGGTGCTTTCCCGCCCGGACAGACCCGCCCGTGTCAGGCTATAGCCTCTCAGGAAAGTAATGTCCGGGGCGCTGGGAGATCCGACTGGCGGAGTAGCTCCGCCGCAGTTCTGGATCTTTCCCAAAACGGCGGGTGAGCCTTCAGCCCCGATGGGGCACGCTCTCCCACAGCGGTAGCCCGACGGACTTTACTTTCCTCAGAGGCTATAAAAGCCTGACCTTTAGCTTCTTGCGTTTGTGGATCTGTCCACCACGGCCCTTCCGCCCGTCTCCCGTTCGGTCCGCCACCGACCGGCCTCGGCGAGTCGGTCGCGGAAGTCCTCGATCGTCGGCCAGGGCCAGCGAGCCTGCGGATCCACCGCGGCGGCGAGGATCTCCTGATCCTTCTTGCCCTCGGCATCCGTCCAGGCCTTGATGAACAGGATGAGCTGGGCGGCCGATACGCCGTGGGCAAGCTGGAGGCGGTGCGCCGGCAACTGGTAACACGCGGGCTCCCATTCCTCACGTGCCCACGCGGACAGGAATTCCAGCTCGTCATGTGTCAGCTTCATGGTCCTGCATCCTCCGCGTAACGATACCCTCGCAGGGCGCCGGGCATCAGCTTCTCCTCGGCCACCCATTGTTCGGGTGTCATCGCCGGCTCCGGCGGGTTCTTCTGGCTCCCGTAATCCCTGGCCCTCAGCTCCATCTTCGTCCGCGAGTACCGCAACGGCAGCCTTGCCGATACGACGAGGGAATGCCCGTCGATACCGTATTCTACGGCACCCTGGCAATACGGGCATGTGATCGCACCGCCCGGTGTCTGGCCGAGCACGGCCCGGAATTCCGGGGTCCTCTGATCGGCGTTCGGCACCATCTCGGCGAGCAGGTCCCGAATCTCATGGCGGCAGCCGGGATGCGGACAGGGTTGATGAGGCCACGGGGCCATGAACGTCTCCGGCAAATACTGGGTGGTGCCCGAGGCGCCGCGGCAGGTCAGGTCCGCCGCACAGCACCCCACTTCAGGTCGCCTCGGTCGCCCGGCGGAGCCAGTATAGCACCGAGCCCCCGTACTCGCTCCGCCCGAACTCCACACCGCGCCCGGCCACGAACTCGACCAACTCCTCGGGGAACTCGACTCCCCAGGCGACCCCATCGAAGCAGTACGGGAAGTTGTCCTCGTTCGGATTCGGCGTGTGCAGGTAGACGGCATCCTGCCCCGGGTCAGCCGGGTCGATCACCAGCCAGGTCTGATGGGAGCGACTCAGGCGCCGGGCCTCGGCCTCGACGCGCTCCCAGGCTGCTAACAAACGTCGGAGGCGCACTCGCCACTCGTCAGGCCCCGGGGCAACGCTAACACCCGGCGTCGGATGCACGTGCCAGAGGTCGAACCACTCCGACTCGGGTACTCTGCAATCGAATGCCTCTCCCATCGCTACGACCTCGTGCCGTCCAACGCCCAGGCCCCGCGGTCTGCCAGGCGCCGGGCCAGCCCGATCGTCTCATCTCGATCCGTCGCCGGTCTGACAGGTTCGCCAGCGGCAGTACAGGCGGCTTCATCCTCACCGGGCCGACCTTTCGGCCCCACCCCGCCCGATTCGATTCGATTCGATTCGATCCGCCCGCCCGGACCGCCCGCGTCAGGCTGAGAGCCTGACCTGCACCGTTCCGGTCCGCCCGATCCGCCCCGCCCGCGTCAGGCTGAGAGCCTGACCTACACCAATCCGGTCCGCCCGATCCGCCCCGCCCGCGTCAGGCTGAGAGCCTGACCTACACCAATCCGGTCCGACCGAAGTAGGTCAGGCTCTCAGCCTGACTCCGATCCGCCCGCCCGATCCGGACGGTCCCGCCCGCGTCAGGCCGGAAAGCCTGACGGACTTCCGGTCCGGTCCCGCCCGCGTCAGGCCGGAAAGCCTGACGGACTTCCGGTCCGGTCCCGCAACGGCTTGTGAGAAGCTTTCTTGCTGGGGTAATACCGCCAATCAGCGCGACCTTGCCGCTCATCTCGCACCTCGCGGGTCCGTCGGCCTCGCGACAAATCGCTTCTCCCCGGTCGAACGCCAGGAGCCCGCGGCGCGGCCCGCCGCCCGGGTCCGCCGGCCCGGCCCGGCCCGGCCCGGCCCGACCGACCGGCCGGCCGGATCGGCCGATTTCCGTCGATCGCGACGCCCCGCCGCCGTCACCGTCAGACCCGCCCGGCCCGCGACGGACCCGGCCGCTTCCCCCGCGGCGGATTGTTCCGGCGGTCGATGATCGCGACCGTCAGCAGCACCAGGATCCCCACCAGGACCAGCCCCATTAGCCCGATCGCCGCAGGATCGCCCTTCGAGATCCCCTCCTCGAACGGACCGATGCTCACCGCCAGGGCGACGATCAGCGTGACGCCCACGACGAACGGATTCCCGTTGAACAGGGCATTGACATACAACCGCAACAGCCATCCCATGATCCGTTCCCCTCGTGGCCCGGGGACAGGAATTTCCGCCATGGCCGCGACACACCCGACCCCGCCGCCCCGATATTCCCTCCGATCGCGCTTTCCGCGGGCAAGCCAATCGCAGGGCGCTCTGGACCATCAGCCGCCTCCTCCCAGAATCCAATCGGCCCGGATGAAGTACGGTCCGCCGAGCGCGTGATCCTCGTGCGTATGGATCATCGACCACGACAGGTCCGGCGGGCTGATGAAGAACTCAGCATCGCAGAAGGCCCCGAGCGCGATCAACGGTCCGGAACACTCGTAGCCCTCGATCGCCCGCCGGTAGACGTGCACCGGCAGCCCCGGCACATCGGCCGAGAAGGGGACGATCAGGTAATGATCGCAGGGCTGGCACTGATCCTCATGCTCGGCCCGTGCCCCGTGCCGGAGCCGGGGCCGGGGCCGCTCACGGCCTCGGCCACGGGCATGCCCCCACCCCCCGGCCTGGAACGCACCGCCATACACCCGCCGCCAGGCGGCCTCGGCGTCAGCTCGCTCTGGACTGGCCAGCCGGCGCCACCCGATGCCGGCCCGGCCGAGGCTGTCCCGCAGACTTTCATCAAGCGACTCGGCGAAGGGAAAACCTCCCGTGATGGCGAACGACCACGATCAGCAACCTGCGGAGCGGGCCGGCTCCCTCGTGAGGTCAGCCTCAGCCCCCGTCATCATCCGCCGCTTCGTTCGCCGGATTACCCAGCATGCCGATGATGTGGCGCGCCAGATGGTCCTTGATCTCGCGATGGCGCGGGACCGGTTGGGACACCCCGGTCGTGGGATTCCGATACCAATCGTGTCGCCCGCCATGGCGAACGAGGATGCACCCGAATCCCTCGATCGTGCGGACCAGGTCGACTCGCTTCACGGGACCACCAGCTCATCGACCTTGCGGATGCCCGGCAATTCACCGCTGCTCAGGTCCCGATACAGATCGACCAGATGGTCCTTCAGGTCCTCCAGGGAATCTCCCTGAGTCCAGTAATCAGGATAATCGAGCAGATAGCCCAGGAAGGCATCTCCGTCTTGCCAGTGGACGAATTTGACGGTCTGCATCGATAACCTCCGCGGCCGGGTTTTCCTGGATGGATTCTACCGCCAGGCGGTAACTCCCGCCAATCGGCACCCAGTTCGGCCCAGCTCCGGGTCGGCCAGCCGGCGCCAGTCGATGCCGGACTGCGAGAGCCCGCAATACTCGCAACGATTGCCGTCCCGCAGCACGACCTGATCGCGCAGGAAGTCCGGGATGTCGCTCATGCCCTCGCCCGCTCGGCTCGCATCCGCAGGAGCGTCAGAAGATCGGCCGGTCGGCCAGTCCCTCGGCCCGCTCTGTCAACCGCGGCCAGGAAGTGAGCCACTTTCGCGGCCAGAATTGAGCCACCGCGGTGGTTGCCAAGTGGGATCCTCGTGCAACCCTCACGGATCTCCTGGCGATCTCCCCGACCCATCTGGCTGCG
>JAKAUH010000698.1 GCA_021818605.1 Planctomycetota bacterium | reverse complement strand
GCCGGCGTACACGTTGTTCTGGATCGGCCCGCGGACGTGGTTCATCTGGGACAGCGCGACCTGGTTCAGAAAGTTGCCGGGCTGCTGGACGTAGGGGATCAGGCCGCCGCCGTAGAAGCCGATGCCCATTCCGCCGCCCCACTGGGCTCGGGCCTGACCGCCGCCGGCCAGGCCACTCGCGGCCGCGGCGAAGGTGGCAATCAACAGAACGTGGCCCCGCTTTGTTATCGAGATCATGGCGGGTCCCTCACCGGGATCAAAGCCCCGGCATCGAGCCCGGATCGGCGATCGATCGGGCGTCTCTTTGCCGTCAACATCTATTCTACTCCACGTATTGGGGCAAACCAGGGGGGACCTGCCCTCGGCGGCGAGATAACGACAACGCCCCGGGACGACCTGGGCGAGTCTGGTCCTCGCCGGGGGTCCCGGGGCGTTTGGTGGGATTCGATTCCAGTCGATTGCAACCGCTGAAGGCGTCGAGCCGGTCCGGGCCGGACCGGTCAGGTCAGGTCAGATCAGGTCAGGTGCCGAATTCGGGCCGGCGCTGAGCGAGTTGCGACTGGAGCCGCTGGATGATCGATGAGTGCATCTGCGAGACCCGCGACTCGCTCAGGTCGAGCGTGGCGCCGATCTCCTTCATGGTCAACTCTTCGTAGTAATACAGGATGATGATCAGGCGCTCGTTCCGGCTGAGGCCCTTGGTCACCATGCGCATGAGGTCCTTGCGCTGGAGCCGGCGGGTCGGGTCCTCACCCTTCTTGTCCTCGAGAATGTCGATCTCGCGGACGTCCTTGTAGCTGTCGGTCTCGTACCACTTCTTGTTGAGGCTTATCAGCCCGACGGCGTTGGCGTCCATCGCCATCTTCTCGTACTCTTCCATGGGGAGGCCCATGTGCTCGGCGAGCTCGACATCGGTCGGCGGTCGGCCGTGTCGGGCCTCGAGCTCCTTGCGAGCCTCCTCCATCTTGGTTGCCTTGGACCGGACCAGGCGCGGGACCCAGTCCATGGTCCGCAGCTCGTCGAGCATGGCCCCGCGGATGCGCGGCACGCAGTAGGTCTCGAACTTGACGCCCCGGCTGAGGTCGAAGGCGTCGATGGCATCCATCAGGCCGAAGACGCCCGCGGAGATCAGGTCGTCGAGGTCCACCCCCTCGGGGAGGCGCTGCCAGATCCGCTCGGCGTTGTACTTGACCAGGGGCAAGTAGCGTTCGACCAGTTGGTTGCGCAGTTCCGTGGTGGGGTGTTCCTTGAACTCCCGCCAGAGTTCGGTTACATCCACATCCACCTTGGTTGTCATCCTGACCTCCGTGTCGGCTGCGCGAGGGGACGCACATCCTGTGCTCAGGGCTGCGACGTCGCTCATTCACTGAGGGCGGTCGCGAGCGCCGCGTCGTGTCCGGCATGCACCGACGTTCCGGATCCGGCCCGTGCCCCCGGGAAATCCCGAAGGCCCCGCTACCGTCCCGACCCTGATCCCCCCGCCGTCCTAGGAACTCCCACCCGAATTTGTATCGACTTCGCCGCTCTTCCGGCTTGAGTGATACCATTAGGATAACCCGAAAAACTCGCCCCGACCTTCCTGCGTGGATGAGAGCAACCTGGCGATCGGGTCGTCGGCGCTTCTCCTGTCACGCCGCGAACGATCGATGGTCGATCCCGCCCGCGATCCCGGGGCGTTTGCCACTCTCTCTTCCGATTCCGTACTCGAACGACGATTGCGATCTGGTCTGGTCTGGTCTGATCTGGTCTGGTCTGATCTGATCAGATAAGTATCCGTCCCAGGAATGGGAGGGCGAGGTTCCTGCCGAGCCTGAGTTGCCGTATCGCCGGCGGGCTCGCTTTCCCGAATGGTCTCTTTCGAGACAGATTCCTAACCTGTGGTCACCAGCCCCAGGGCCCACCGCGCGGCCAGGGCGGCGAAGAAGCCCGAGCGACGGCCGCGGCCTCGCGGCGCGTTCCCTTCGCGAACCAGGGCCCGAGCCAATCGCAGGACGCCTCGCGACGCGGGCGAACCCGGATAGGCGACGACGAACGGCCGGCGGGCCCGGACGGCCAGGCCGACGTTCGGGTCGGCGCGCACGGTGCCCGGCCCCAGCGGCGAGACCACCGTGCCCAGGAACTGCCGGCTCGAGGCGACCAGGCGGTCGAGGACGTCCGTCGCCTCGGCCGCCGAGTGCGCCTGGTTGATCACAACACGCAGCCGGGGCGGCGCGGGCAGCCGCCGGAACCGGCCGATCGCCGCGTGGGCGTCTGCCAGCGAGGTAGGTTCCGGCGTGCTGACGACCACGGCCGAATCAGCCGCCGCCGCCAGCTTGGTCGCACCCGGCCCAAGGCCGGAACCCGCGTCGACCAGCAGGAAATCCGACTGGGCCTCGAGCTCGCCCAGCTCGTCCACCAGCCGGGCTGCGGCGTCCTCGAGCATCTCGGCGCCGGTGCGAATTGCGTGGGCGCCCGGGACAATCCGGATGCCCCCGGGTCCAGACACCAGTGCGTCCGCCAGTGTGCATCGCCCGGCCAGCACGTCCCCGAGGTCGTATCGGGGCGACAGGCCGCAGAGCAAGTCCAGGTTTGCCAGGCCGATGTCGGCGTCGACGACCAGCACGTCCTGGCCCAGCTTGCCCAGCGCGATCGCCAGGTTGAGCACCAGGTTCGACGTGCCCACGCCTCCCTTGCCGCTGGTGAACAGCAGCGAGCGAGGGCGACGGTGCGGGCCGTCGGCCGGACCCAATGGTTCCTCGGCGGCGGGCAGCACCGATGCGCCGGCCGTCGCGGACCGGGCCGCCATCACGAGCTGCCTGAGCCTGTCTGCCTGGTCGGACATACCGATCTCCTCAGCTCAGGGCTTCCTGGTTCAGGATCAGCCGCGCCAGCCGCATCCGGTCGGCGGGCTCGATGTCGTCGGGGACGGCCTGCCCGGTCGTCAGATAGCTCACCGGGCGGCTGGAGGTCACCAGCAGGCCCAGGACGCCGCCCAGGCTGTCGGCCTCGTCGAGCTTGGTCAGGATCAGGCGATCCACCTGCACCGCGGCGAATCGGTCCACGGCCGCCTTGAGGCTCCGCTGGCCGGCCACCGCGCTCAACACCAGGTGGATCTCGTCGGGCCTCGCCTGACGCAGGAACTCCGCCAACTCGCGGATCTTCACCTCATCGCGTGGACTGCGCCCGGCCGTGTCGATGAACACCAGGTCCACGCCTCCCAGCTCGTCGAGGGCGCGGGTCATCTCGGATGGATCACCGACCACCGACAGCGGCAAGTCGATGATCTCGGCATAGGTCTTGAGCTGTTCGACCGCCGCGATCCGGTACGTGTCGACGGTCACCAGCCCCACGCGGGCGCCATGCGCCAGCTTGAAGTTGGCCGCGAGCTTGGCCACGGTGGTTGTCTTGCCGACGCCTGTCGGGCCGACCAGTGCCACCACGCGCCGAGCTCCGGCGACCGGCGGGATCGGCGGCGACACCGGGATGCAGTCGGCCACCGCCTGGCCGAGCGCCGCGCGAATCGCGTCGGGGTGGTCGAACTGATCGGGCTCCAGTCCCTCGGCGACGCGCTGGATCAGCCGGTGGATCAGAACCTCCGGCACCTCGGCCTCGATCAATTCCGAGTACGCCGGGACCAACTCGGTCGGGACGTCCGGGATCAGGTGGTCGATCCGGCCCTGGCGGCTGAGGGTCTCGACCATGGTGTGCAGCCGGCTGAGCTGCTCGCCGAACCGCGCCTGAAGCGCGGGCGAGATCGTCGGCGCGGCCGATGTCGGCGCACCGGCGATGGTCCCCGGCACGGGCGTCCGTGCCGACCCGCCGACGGCGACCTCCTCGGGCATCCGATCGGCCGCGGTGACCTCGACGACCGAGCGGGCCCCCAGGCCGAACAGACGCCTGCGCCGGACCTCGCGCGCCGACAGGATCACGGCATCGCCACCGAGGTCCCGACGCACCCGGCTCAGGGCGTCCTTCATCGTCTTGGCCCGATACGTTCTCGACTGCATCGTGGACCTTTACGTAGGTCAGGCTTTCCAGCCTGACGTTGGCGGCCTGTCCTCACGTAGGTCAGGCTTTCCAGCCTGACGTTGGCGACCTGCGAAAACCGTCAGGCTGGAAAGCCTGACGTTGGCGACCTGCGAAAACCG
>JAKAUH010000029.1 GCA_021818605.1 Planctomycetota bacterium | reverse complement strand
ATAGGCCCCGGAGACGTCGCGCACGAGGGCGGCCAGGCCATCGAACGATTTGCGGAGATCCGCCGGTCGGGTTGAGAGTCAGATGCGGAGACTGGGCGGCAGGCTCAGCATGACCGGCCTCCTTGCTGAAGGACCTCGACGACGCGCACGAGGGTCGAAGGATCGAAGCCGGCTCCGACGCGCACCGATCATCCGTTGGCGAGAATGACCTCGATCCCCCCGGGAACGGCTCCGTCTTCTCGGCGAGGACATGCACCGGGAGGAAGGCGGGCCGCGGCTGGTCGCGACGTGCCACTCCCTACGCCACCAGTAGAAGGTCATGCGTTGAGGCGTTCGGCATTGCAGAAGGCCAGGACGGATAGACCGCTTCGCCTCCACCGGGCGAGGACATGCCGCCAGAATGGCTCGCGGCCGGGTCGCCCAGATACGGATTTGGCCATGGAACACCCCCCTTTCGATTATGCCACCATGCCGCGATCGTAGCATGGGCCACAAGAAGGGGTTCACCGGACGCACACCGAGAGGACCTACGCCCTGATCGGATAGGCCATTTTTCAATGCGATTGCGATCAGCGCGCAACGGATCAGGTCACACCTCATTCCCAGATCGAAGCAACTCCAAAAGCCGCAGAATGGCATTCCCTCGTCATTAGATCTGGCAGGACCGTCTCAATCCACCCCTGGTTCTCAAGACGGTCCGAGATTCTTTTGATTTCCATGAACAACAGATTATGATGTTTGAAGTGAGGAGTGGGCCGTCTTATTGATTTCGTGAGTCAATTCGCAAAAGCGCTAAACGGACACTCCTCGCCGAATACCACCAGTGTGCAGACGACCAATCAGCAGCATATCCCGGGAAATCCGTGCCCAGACCCGGGCCGCAGGGCCTCTTGTCTGGCCGTTGGTTGAACGCCGGTAGTTGAGACGAAAAAACCGCAGATAACCATTTGGCACACAATGGTTTACGCCAATACCGTGGTGGTGTTCGGCGAGGAGTGTCGCTAAACGGAGCTGCAATGGTCGCTGGTGGCAAATCTGCGATGCGGTCGGGCTTCGTCACACCAAACGCTGAATCCCAATAAGCTCCTGAAGCGAACGATCAAGTTCAAAACCTCGAACGGACTGCGCTGATGGGCAGCCAACCCGATCGCGAGCGCTTCGGCTGGCAAGGTGCCCGAAAACATTACTCTCTCCAACCCTAACCCTCCACGGGAGCTCTCTCGATGGGTTTTTTCCGAATTCGGATGGCCGACCAGATGAGTAGGGCGGCCAGAAGTCAGCGAGGGAACGCGTTCCAGAGGCGGCTCGAGCGGTCACGTCGGCAGACATTCCTGGAGGCGCTGGAGCCTCGGTCGTTGTTGACGGTCACAGCGATCAACATCAATCCCATCAACCCCACCGAGGGCCTGCCTCTCGGCTCCGCGGTCACGCCCGCGCAGATCGCGACCTTCGACGTCAACAACTACATCGGGACCGACGAATCCAGCCAGTATAGCGCCACGATCAACTGGGGAGACGGAACCCAGTCGGCGGGCCTTGGCCCGGTGACGATCCAGTTTGTCGCGGACCTCGGCAATGGCGACGCCGAGTACGGCGTCTACAGCTATCACACCTACGCCGAGGCCACGACCACCGCGAATCCAGACTCACTGGTCGTCACGATCGCGGACAACACCGGTCCGAATGCGGTCCAGGCGCAGAGCGGGCCCGTGTCGGTGAACGAAGCAGCGCTGAGCCTGGGAACTCAACCGCCGAGCGTCAGCGCGACGGCCGGCGGCGCGCTCACCAATCTGAGCCTGGGCACCTTCACTGACGCGAATTCGCTGGCCAAGGCCTCGGATTATGCCGTCCAGGTGAACTGGGGCGACGGCACGACGAGCGCCGGGACCGTGGTGCCTTACACGACATCCGTCCAGTCGGGCGGGACCAGTGTCTCGTTCGCCGTCGAGGCCTCGCACACCTACGCGAGCGCCGGTTCGTACAGCGTTAACACGAGCGTCAACGACAACGAAGGCGCGAACGTGGTGCTGTCGACGACGATCAACGTCGCGGAGGCCGCGCTGGTGCCGACCGCGTCGCCGATCATCGTCACCGAGGGGCCCACGATTGCCGCTGCAACCGCCGTCGGCAGCTTCATCAACCTGGGCGGGTCCGAACCGGCCAGCGATTTCACCGCGTCTGTGTCCTTCCCCGGCGCGACGGACTCCACGCCCCTGACGATTACCCAGAACGGCAACAGCAATACCTACGCGCTGAAGACCACCGCCGCGACGTCATTTACCGCGGGCAGCATCGACGAGGGAATCAGCAATTACACACTGAGCGTCTTCAACACCGGCGGGGCCACGGCGACGAGCACCGGCACGCTCACGGTCCAGGACGCACCGCTATCCTTTGTCTCAGCACCGGCGAGCATTTCGGCAACCGAGGGTTCGCCACTCACCAACCAGCAGGTGCTGATATTCCAGGATGCCAATACCGCCGCTCCGGTGACGGATTTCACCGCGATGATCAACTGGGGTGATGGCACCGCGCCGTCGATGGGAACGGTGACCTCGCTCGGGGCCGGGCAATTTGCAGTGACAGGCGGCCACACCTACGCGAGCGCGGCGGGTACACCGTTCACGGTGACTACCTCGGTGCTCGATAAGGGAGGCTCGTCGGTATCGGGCCAGACTTCCGTGAACGTGACAGGCGCGTCCATCGCTTCCGGAACGGGCATCCCGGTTTACGGGACGGAGGGACAGAACCTCATCGGAGTCCCGGTCGCGACGTTCGTCAGCAACAATCCGCTGGGCCGGGCCGCTGGCTTCTCCGCGACGATCAGTTGGGGCAATGGCAATACCACACCTGGCGTGATCACGAAGGTCGGAAGCACGGCGACGACGTCCACCTTCGAGGTCACCGGCTCGAACACCTACCTTGCTATGGCGGGCTCTCCGTTCAGCGTCGGCGTGACAGTGACCAGCGCCTCGGGCAGCACTTTGCCGACGATCTCGACAACGGCCACAATCACCCAGACCCCAATTTCCGTCTCGGTCCTGCCGCTGAGCGCCCAGGCCGGCACCCCGACTCCGGCGAACCAACTGGTCGCGACCTTCACCGACACCGGCGGAGCCGACCCGACCGGGGATTACTCCGTGACGGTGAACTGGGGCGATGGCACGAGCAACACCGTCGGCAGTGGCGTGGTGGTCACATCGGTCGGTGGCAGCACCTACAACATCACAGCCCCGTCGCACACCTACGCCAGGGCCGGCTTCTACGCGATGGTGGTGACCGTCACGGATAGCGACCCGGCGACCGGCACCGGCGGCGGCCCCGTCGTCGTCTCGGCCGCCTCGCTGAATGCCTCGGCCGCCGGAGTCCCGCCCATTTCGGTCGTCGAGGGAACGCCGCTGAGCAACGTGCTCGTCGCGACATTCACGAGCACGGACCCCGGCGCGCTGCCGTCCGATTTCACGGCGATGATCAACTGGGGCGACGGCCAGAGCAGCGCCGGGACGATCACTCAGCCGGGCGGTCCCGGGACGATCTTCGACGTTTCCGGCAGCCACACCTACGCCCTGGACGGAACCTACGTCATCACCACGACGATCAACGGTGACGGATCGCAGGCCTCGGCGACGACCGATGCCACGGTCAGCGAGGCTCCGATCACGGTCGGATCGGCGATCGCCATCGCGGGTTACCAGAACACGGCGCTCTCGAACATCGACATGGCGACGTTCACCTCGCCCGACAAGTACGAGACAGCATCGACCTTCGTCGCCACGATCAACTGGGGCGACGGCACGAGCCCGACCGCTGGCGTGATCGTGCAGGACGCCTCCGGTGTCTTCCACGTCGTGGGCAACCATACCTACACCACCTCGGGCAAGTTCTTCCCGACGGTCACGATCGCCGAGCAGGATACGCCGAGCACGGTGATGGGCACCGCCAGTCCCACGGTGACCATCAACTCCACGCCGCTGCTGGTGACGGCCACACCCGTCAACGCCATCGAGGGAATCGCGCTGCCGAACGCTCAGAACGCGACAAGCGGGACAGTGGTCGCCACCTTCACACAGAGTGTCCCCGCCGACCCGATCGGGGACTTCACGGCGAGCATCGACTTCGGCAACGGCCA
>JAKAUH010000994.1 GCA_021818605.1 Planctomycetota bacterium | reverse complement strand
AGGCATTCTCTCGTTGAGATTGCCTGAATGCCCCGGCGGAGGGACGGCGGTCATATGGTTGTCCTCTTGAGAACCCATCCCATTTTGCATTCTGTCGATATTCCGTCCGTCCCTTTTTGCGTTTGTCCGTCCCTTTTTGCGTTTGTCCCCTTTTTGCGTTCGCCTGACCTCTTGAGGCCGTCCGCCCTCAGGTCGCCCCGCCCGCGAGGTTCGCCGCCTCGGCGTCGATCATGTCGGGCTCGCCAATCTTCGCGATGAGTTGATCGGTGCTGGTCAGGTCGACGACCCGGCAGCTCTCGGTTAGCTTCGCGGCCAGCTCGTGCAGCTCGGTCCGCCAGGCGAGGGTGGTGGCAGCATCGGCGCCGATATCGAGGGCGCAGGCCCGTTCGAACTCGCCGCAAAGCATGATCATCCGCTGGACGTGGCGGAAGACGATCCCCTCCTGCTTGGTC
Source organism: Planctomycetota bacterium (assembly GCA_021818605.1). Classification (GTDB taxonomy): domain Bacteria; phylum Planctomycetota; class Planctomycetia; order Isosphaerales; family Isosphaeraceae; genus JAKAUH01. Next base: position 3,680 of record JAKAUH010000994.1, on the reverse strand, counting down.
AGGTCGAGGGTCGTCACGAACTTGTTGAAGTTGCCGCCGAACTCGATCAGCTCGCCGACGCACCAGACCGGGTGCGAGCGGACGTCGGTGACGTCGGGGTAGCAGTGGTCGAAGTAGGTCCGGAGCTTCTCCGCCAGGGTCGGCGGCCTCTTCTCCCAATCGTCTTCATCCTCGTCGTCCTCCTCTTCCTCGACCTGCGCGGCCATGAGCCCGCGCTGAATCAGCTCGGAGTCAAGCTTCGAGGTGGCGAGGGCTCCCGACTCCAGCAACTTGAGCGGGACCCGGAGACGCTTCCGGACCGGGCCGGGCATCTCCAGCGTGCTCTCCATCGCTTGCATCCGCTCGTCGGCATCGGCCCCGGCCAGGATCTCGGTCAGGAAGGCGCCGTAGAGGGGATGGATGCTCCGGAACGCCAGCAGTTTCCCCAGCGCGGGCGTCGGCTGGGCCAGGGTCGGCGTGTAAGGTGCCGGGGGCTGGCCGGCCTCCGACGGGACGGGTGTAGGCGGCTCGGGGCTCAGGGTCACGAATCCGCCGGCGTGCAGCGCCAGGAGCATTCGGTCGAGCGCCTTCTCGCCCGCGGCGATGCGCGGCTCGTCCATCAGCCGCTTGCGGACCGCGGCGCGGATGCCCTCGACTTCCGGCGAGAGCTCGAGCAGATAAGCCAGCAGCCGCCAGGGGAGCGGCCCCTTGCTGTAGAGCTTGCCGGGCGGGGCGGCCTGGAGCTGGTTGAAGTGCCCCTCGACCCAGTATTGCTCGGTCTCACGGCGCTTCGGCTTCTTTTTCTTGAGGGCCTTCTTCGCCTTCATCAGGCCGGGGTCGCGGGTGTCCTCGGGGATGGCGTCGTACTTCGCCTTCCACCGCAGGATGTCGACGTCGTCGGGGTGGGCCAGGGCATACACGAACCCTCGGTCGTCGAACTGCGGCCGGCCGGCCCGGCCGAAGATCTGGTGGGCGATGCTGGAGGCGATCAGCTTCTTCTCGCCGAAGGGGCCCTTCACCAGTGACGAGAGCACCACCGAGCGCGCCGGGAGGTTGATGCCGGCCGCCAGGGTCTCGGTGCAGACGACGACGGGTAGGAGTTTGCGCTGGAAGAGGTCCTCGACGGCCAGGCGATGCTTCGGCAAGAGCCCCGCATGGTGAACGCCGACCCCTCGGTGGAGCAGTCGCTTGAGCTTCGGGCCGGCGCCCTGGCTGAGATCGAGCGCGCTGACCCGCTCGTGGAGGTCCTTCTTCTTCTCGTCGGACAGGTTGAGGTCCTTGCCCATGACGTTCTCAGCGACGCTCCAGCACTCCTCGCGGTCGAAGCAGAAGACCAGGGCGGGCGTCCGACGACCTTCCTCGTCGCCGACGGCCATCGCGACGAGCTGTTCGTTGAGGAACCTGTCGGGCACCCATTCGTAGGTTAGCGGCACCCGGCGTTCCTTGCCCTCGACCAGTTCGATCTTGCGGTCGTGCTGCCTCGCCAGCCAGGCGACGAACTCGGCCGAGTTCCCGACCGTCGCCGAGAGCAGGAGCAGGCGGACATGCTTCGGCAGCATGCCGAGCGACAGCTCCCAGACGATCCCGCGCTCGATCTCGGCGAAGTTGTGGAACTCGTCCATGACACAGGCCGTCAGGTCGGAGAAGTCGAACCGGTTGAGCAGCCGGTTCAGGAGGATCTCGGCCACGACGATGAGCACCCGGGCCTCGGGGTTGACCTTGCGGCTGCCGGTGACCAGCCCCACATCCTCGCGGCGGAAGCCCCACTCGACGGCGCGGTCCTGCATCTCCTGGAATTTCTGCTCGGTCAGGGCGATCAGGGGCGTCGTATAGTAAGCGGCCTTCCTCGTATGGAGCGCCTCGAAGAGGGCCGCCTCGGCGATCAGGGTCTTGCCCGTGCCCGTCGGTGCGCAGACGAGGACTCCGTTCTCGGACTCGAACCAGGTCGCCAGCGCGAGGTCCTGGACGGGGTAAGGCTCGTAAGGCAACTGGTCCACATACCGCACGTACAACTCGTCGCGTGTCGGAATCTCCAACGACATCGGCCGCATTCTCCCAGGCAGGTGGACAGGGACTCGATCGAGGTTCTCTCGCATGAGACTGGCTTGGGCTGGAACCTGCCCTGCGAAATGACCAGGAGATCAGGACCAGACGCTGGACACTCCTCGCCGAACACCGCCTGGTTCGAGCCCGGCCTGGGCGAACCGGCGACGTGAGTCGCCGGGGCCTTGCTGTGGGCCTGATAACCCGGCGGCTGACGTCGCCGGTCCGGCACATACCCGGCGACTCACGTTGCCGGTTCGCCCGTGGCCCGGCTGGCGGGGGTTCGGCGAGGAGTGTCAGTGATTCTACCAGAATCGGCCGCGGCGGAGCGGGGCGGGGCGGGGCGCGTACGCTGTCGCACGAGGTCCGGCGGGATGTGAATGCCCTGGAGAGTTCGGCTTATCCGACGGCCGCGATCGCTCCATCACCGCTCAGGCGATAGACGGTGAATCGCTCCTCTCCCTCGTTCTTCAGGGCCAGAAGCACGGCATCGCGTCTGGCCCAGGATTGGGCCGCGACGGCCTGGAGGAACGCCGGTACATCCAGACGGACGATCGCGCCTCCGTAGGCGCAGGCCTGGAACGCCGCCTCAGTGCTCATGGCCTGGCCGAGCGGGACGAGGGGCGCCCACTCGTGTTCCTCGAGCCACGCGTTAAGACTTGCGACTGCCGGAGGGTCTTCGAGCATCTCGAAGTCCTCCGTGAAAGCCTCCAACAAGTCACAAAGCAACACGACATCGGCAACGATGCTCAAGGTAACTCCTTCGCGGCAAGAGCCCCGCCGGCTAACGACATCCTGATCAGCGGCCCGCGCAGCGAGTTCGCTGCATCGCAACGTCAGACCACATGCCGGCCATGGAAACCCGTGACCTTTGATTTTATTTTATATTATATTATGTTTATGAATTTTATTAACAATGGAGTTGACGACGCCATAATGTCTGAATGGATAATAGGGGCCGACCGGGCGCATGGCTTCACACTCACTGCTACTTTGCCTCGCGAGCCGATGGGGATCAGCGGAGAAGTCGACCGAGATATACCGTTGCATCTCGTGCGAATCCCTCGGCCATCTGAACATCGCCCTTTCCCTCGGAGGTAGCCCCTCGAGATCGGCCCAGGTAACCTGAGCCCAAAGCCGTCTAAAACATGAAGTCATCGACTGCACATGCGCAACAAGCCACGCCTTTTTTCCGTACAATCTCAGCATGGTATCCATGATTCACGAATTTCAGCAAATCTGCAATGGCTTGGGCGGAAATCGACGGACGCGGAACGGGGTCAGGGCCCGGGCGCGGAACGGGATCAGGACCCGCATCGACAGTTGTCCGACCGCCCCGTTCGAAGACCAGCCCGATCGGTCCGATCCGCTTCGACCCGGCGAGCCCCGACGGCGGCGGGCTCGGCGCGTCGGTCGGGCCGGGTCCGGTTCGGATCGGGTCCCGGAACTCGAGCCGGGGCGCGGCTCGTTCCGCCAGACCTGGGCCGGCCGGCGGTCGGCCAGGTCCCTCGGGTGTCGGTCCGCGGCGCTGCGGCCGGTTCAGCTCGGATCGACATCGGGGCCGGTCGGCAACGGGATCGCACGCGGAGCCGCCGTGTTCCGGAGAGGCGTCCCGGCCGGGCCCGACCACCGTCCCCGGCGCCGGCGTCGGCCGTTGC
>JAKAUH010000542.1 GCA_021818605.1 Planctomycetota bacterium | reverse complement strand
GGCCGGAGGCCCCGGCATCACCTTCCGCGGGGCCTGCGGAGCCGGGGCCACCTTGGACGGGGCCTGCGGCATCGGCATCACCTTCGCCGGGGCCTGGGGAGCAGGAGCCACCTTGGACGGGGCCTGGGCTTGCGGAAGGACCTTACCCGGGTGCTGGGCGCTCGGCCAGCCCTGTTGGCTCTGGCCGGTCACGCCCAGGACAAGAACAAGTACCGCACTGGTCATCGCGATGTCCTCTATGTAGAGAGAGGTTGTCGGTCGATGTCTCGATCGAGTCGTGAATAGGAATCCCCTGATGGTTCGGCACGGCCGATGCTGGACAACGTCCGATCGCCAACACCACCGTCCCCGCGTGGGCCCATCCCGCCGGCGCCCGAAGGGCCCGCGGACGGCCTCTATCCCCAAACCCGCGATGGGGAGCGGATCACGAAGGCCTTTAACGGTGATGGAAGCCTCAAGCCGGTCCTCTTGGCCGACTCTCGCTCTCCACCCCAGGGGTGGCCAATGAAGTTTATCGGCAGCCCTTCCACGTCGATTCACTGAACTTGAGAAAATCGATAAGATGACGGAAGGACGTTCTCTAGGGACTTTGACGAGTTTCCAGAGTGTGGCCAGAGCGTCTTGGCGAATTGCTATCGACCTCGTGCGGTCAGTGAGCCGAACCAACATGGCGTATCAGGGAGGCGGCGCCAGCGAACAGGATGAGTTCACGTACCCCGCGGCAAAGGATTGGGCGCGGGTGAGAGGCCAAGGCGCCGACGCGAGCACTCGTTGAGTCCATTCAACATCGGTATTGGGGGGCAGCATGGGTATTGGCAACCGGCTCGGTGGGGTGCTGGTCTGGGCCGTCGCCGCCACGGTCGGCGTGGCGGACGGGGCGCAAACCACCGAGCGTGTCACGACCGTCAGACTGGGGGGCTCCCTGGACGGTCAGTCCGGCGACCGCTACTACGGAGTCTACGTTCCGACGCGGTTTGGCGGTGAGCTGACGATCAAGACGACGTCAGGTCGCGTGGCGGAGCTGAGGGGTCCCAGCAGCGAGGTTGTGTCGAACGGCCGTGACCTCGGAATGGACCATCAGGGCTGGTACACGTTCAAGATCGAGGGCGCGAAGGAACGCTACAAGGTCGAGACGACCTTCGTGCAGGTCGGCCAGAGCACCAAGCGGCCGTGGAACTTCTACTACTGGCCGACCAAGGCGGACTCGCTCCACGAACCCTGGGCCGGCGGCAACGGCCGCGTGGACACGATGCAGCTCAACGGCGACGACCAGTGGCTCGCCATGCCGGGCGCTTACATCCCGCCGGGGCGGGACATCGTCTGGGCCGGGCCTAACGGCATTCTCGAGACTCAGCCCTCGGCCGGCGACGATGCGACCTGGTTCCCCAACCTCTATGACGATCTCTTCTGGCTCGGGCCCGACAAGGACCACGGCGGGCAGCTCACGCGGTTCATGACCCCAAGCCCCCTGCTGAAGTACGACCAGCTCTTCGGGACCTCGGCCCGTCAGTGGGAGGCGGCCTACAGCCAGAGCAAGGACGTCGCGCGCTGGCCCGGCCACTGCCTGGGCGGGGCGGTCGCATCGATCCTGCTGAATGACCCGATCCCGTCCCCAGGCTCCGGCCTGACGACCGACGAGCTCAAGGCCCTCTGGGCCGAGCTGGGCGAGAACCACCTGAACCACCGGATCGGCGACTACGCCAACGAGATCCCCCCGGGCCCGCCGCGCCCAGGGCCGGACGTGTGCGACTACAAGGTGCCCCGCGTCCACGCGATGCTCGAGACCCACATTCGCGGCGAGAAGAAGCCGCTTCTGGGCAACCTTCGCGCCTTTCCCCCGCGAGGAACGACCAACGAGGTCTGGAACCACGGCCTCTACAAGTACATCGCCAGCTACCACGCCATCCCCGGCCGCGGTCCGCGCGCTGTGCGGATCGTCCTGGAGCTGCACGCCAACTCGGGCTCGTCGCTCAATGGCCAGGATAACAAGGATCGCGTCGTCTACTACGAGTACAGCCTGGTCTACGGTATGGACGGCCGGGTGGACGAGACGAATCCCCAGCTCGCCGACTGGATCTCGGTGGGCGGCGAGGCCCAGTTCGCTCCTCTGAACGTCCTCGAGGTTGCCCAGTCGCAGTGGGCCGGGCACAACCCGTATGTCACCGAGGCGAACGTCCGTTCGCTGGACATGGCCAACGGTGGGAACCCGCTCGGCGGCATCCGCAACCTGGCGCGGCTCCGCTCAACGCCACCGCAGTTCCGCCCCGTCGCCGAGTATGAGGCCGGCCGCGCCCCGCTGCTCGCCAGCGGCGGCGTTGACGACGAGCCGGTCCGACGGTTCGGCGGTTTCCGCCGCTTCCGCCTCTTCGGCCGCTGAGCCGGCCCCCTGCTCCGCTCTGGAGTTCTTCTCCGCCCGATTCGAATCGCAGCTTCCACGAGGTCCGGCCCGCGGCCCGCCCGATCACGGCGGCCGCCGGCCGGGCCTCGTCGTTTGGCCTGTCTGTCCGGCATGGTCGCCCCAATCGACAGGTCCATCTGGCGCGGGTTTAACGGCTCGTTAATCCGAGCGACCCGGCGAGTCTTCGGCTCCGGTATTTCCGTCACGGCTGTTCAAGTTTCGCGGGGCGCCCGGTCGATGAAACTCACCGTCCGGGAACACTGCCGCCTGGTGTGCGACGCGCCCTGCCGTTCCCGGGCGATGGCCGTTGGATCGAAGTCCGCGGATCGACGACGCGACCAGGGATGCAAGGAACGCCGGGGGACCGCCATGACGCACCTCGACACCGAACCCACGACAGCCAGACTCCGGACGAGCCGAGTCCGCGGCGAGCTGGTCCCGCTGCTGATCCAGGTCCCCCGGATCGAGACGGAGCACCGCCATCGCGGGCGAGGCGGGCGGGCCGAGCCTGTCGGTCGCAACCATCCGCGGCGGGCGAATCGGCCGGGCCAGGCGGGCGGCTACCCCCGTCCGAGGCGCCGGCTCCGCCGCGAGATCCGGGTCGCCGGCTGCTGGATCCTGGCGGTGGCCGCGATGGGCGGCACGTTCACCATGGGCTGGATGTCGCGGGGAGCCGGGGCAATCCAGCCGACCACCCGGATCGCCGCCGTGCCGGCGTGGGCCGACGCCCGGCCCTCGTTCGAGCCGGCGGCGGTGGATCTTCCGGCCGCCATCGAGGCCGCGGAGGCCGTCCCGTCCGATTCCGTCCGGGACGCGGACGTCGGCGTGATTCTCCCCGGATACCTGCTGCCCGACGACAGCCGGGAGGAGCCTGCCGATGAAGGAAGTTGACGAGGCCCTGGCGCGAGCCTACGCCCGCGCCCCGGGTGGGGCGTCCCGTCCCGGTCATGCCGGCCCACCGGGTCCCCACCGCCCGGTTCCTCCCGCGCCCACCTCGCCCGCAGTCCACGAGCTGGCCGATCGCGGCAATCGCTCCGAGTCCGGGATCGAGATTGGCGGGACGGCCCCTTTATCGCACCCGGCGACCGAGCTCCTCTGGCCGCCTGTCGTGCTTCGACTGGAGCAGGACTGGGGCGACCGGTTCGACCGGATGGCCTCAGGGCTCGTCGCCGACCGGGACGCGCACAACCTCCGCACGATCCTCTTCACCAGTTGCCACCGCGCCGAGGGACGCACAACGCTCGTCCTGACCCTCGCCCGGGCGCTGGCGCGCCGACCCGGCCGCACCGTCGTGGTCGACGCCGACCTGACCGGGCCGATGCTCGCGCGACTGCTGGGGCTCCGACCGGACGTGGGACTGGATGACATCGTCGAGGAGGGACGCTCGCTGGACGACGCGCTGATCGAAGCACCCGACGACCACCTCACGGTGCTGCCGATCCGTTGCCCGATCGGCCGACCCCGCGACTTCCTCGCGTCCCCAGGATGGACCTGCACCCTGGCCCGCCTGCGCCGCCGGTTTGACCTGATCCTGCTCGACGGCGGCCCGCTTTTCACCGGGTTGAGCGCGGCCGTGCTCCACCGTTCGGTCGACGCAGCGGTGCTCGTCACTCATCACGGGTTCACCGGCGAGCGGGCGATCGCCCGCGCCCGCGAGGTCCTCGAGGCCGGCGGTGTCCCGCTCCTGGGCATGGCCGAGACGTTTGTCTGAGAGTCTCTCCCGGAAGGAGCGAGTCCGGGCG
>JAKAUH010000862.1 GCA_021818605.1 Planctomycetota bacterium | reverse complement strand
GTGTCAGGCTGAGAGCCTGACCGACTTCGGACCGGCGTCTCCGAAGTCGGTCAGGCTTTCTAGCCTGACTTCGGATCAGTCCCAGCGAATCCGGCGAATTCGGATTCGGATTCGGATCGGTGTCAGGCTGGAAAGCCTGACCGACTTCAGACGGGCGGGCCCGTGAAGCGGGCCCCGATCGACTCGGATCGGACGGGATCGGCGGAATCGGCCAGGGCAGAGCCAGGTGGTCTTCGGCGAGAAGTGTCCGGGATCCTCGGACGGGCATGACCGTCTAGGTGCGCAGAAGGGGGGGCAGAAACCTTTGATTTCGGTTCCTGACCCCTTTTCCTGACCTCGGTTCCTGACCCCTTTTCCAGACCCGGTTCCTGACCCCTTTTCCTGACCCGGTTCCTGACCCCTTTTCCTGACCCCTTTTCCTGACCGGTTCCTGACCCCTTTTCCAGACTCAGACTGATTTGATTTCGGTTCCTGACCCCTTTTCCAGACTCAGAAACCTTTGATTTCGGTTCCTGACCCCTTTTCCAGACTCGGTTCCTGACCCCTTTTCCAGACTTGACCCCTTTTTCAGACTTGCGGTTCCTTGACCCCTTTTCCAGATCCTGACCCCTTTTCCAGACTTTCCAGATCCCAGATCCTTGACCCCTTTTCCAGATCCTGACCCCTTTTCCAGATCCTGACCCCTTTTCCAGATCCTGACCCCTTTTCCAGATCAGCGGATCTCGGCGCGACGGGCCAGGATGCCGGTATCCTGGCGACAGTCTCCTTTCTTCGCGCCTTTCTTCGCGCTTGTCCCCTTTCTTCGCGTGTCCCCTTTGGCGATCGGCAGGAAGAACCGTACCCGGCGATCGCCGCAATCCTGTCGGGCCAGCATGTCTGCCGGGTAGAATTGCACCGACCGATCGCCTTTCTTCGCGTGTCCCCTGGAGCTCCTCAGTATCACCCCGGCAAGGAAGATCCTCAAGTAGGTCAGGCTCTCAGCCCGACGTATGAAGGCGTGTCAGGCCGAGAGCCTGACCGACTTTTCCGCCGGCGTAATAATTAGGAATGTCCCCCTGGAGCTCCTTCCCCCTGGGGCGCCTGGATTTCTCGCCGAGGCGCACCCCTCGCCAGCCACGAGTTCGCGGGCGGGCGGCGGTGTGGCTCCGCGAGTGGTTCGCGAATCTCGTCAGCCCGGATCGCGTCGATCATCTCGCGTTGCCTCACGCCAGGTCGAAGAGCAGCACCTCGGCCGGCGCGTCCGATCGGATCGACAGCTTCGACTCGGCCGAGACCGCGACGCCGTCGCCCGCTGAGACCGCGACCCCGTTGAGCGTGGCGTCGCCGCGGAGCACCTGGAGCCAGGCATGCCGGTCGGGCTCGATCGCGTGCTCGAGCTCACCACCCGCGTCAAGTGAGGCGAGGTACAGCCGGGCATCCTGGCGGATCGACAGCGAACCGTCGCGGCCGTCGAGCGAGGCGACCAGCCGGAAGCGGTTGCGCCGTTCCTCGGCCGGGAAGGCCTTCTGCTCGTACGACGGCTGGAGGCCCGCCCGCTCGGGCAACAGCCAGATCTGGTACAGGTGCACCGGCTCCGTTGGCGAGGGGTTGTACTCGCTGTGCTCGATGCCCGTTCCGGCCGTCATGCACTGCAACTCGCCCGGCCGGATCGTGCTACCAGTGCCCAGGCTGTCGCGGTGCGCCAGCTCGCCCTCCAGGACATAGGTCACGATCTCCATGTCCTCGTGCGGGTGCGTGCCAAAGCCCCGACCCGCCGCGATCCAGTCCTCGTTGATCACCCGAAGCGAGCGAAAGCCCATGTGCCGCGGGTCGTCATACCGCGCGAACGAAAAGCTGTGGTAGGTGTCCAGCCAGCCGTGGTTGAAGTGCCCACGCTCGGACGCCCTGCGAATTCGGAACATTTGCCTGGTCTCCCTTCGCTTTGAGCGTCAATTATTGACGTGTAAATCAAAACCGCGACAAAGAGGTTGCCGGAGTGTTAAGGGTCTGTGGGGATCGGTGGATCAGCGGCCGATCGATCTGGGGCCGTTGTCGGGATGGCTCGGTCCCATGGTCTTATGCCACCGATACGATCCCCCTCGATCACCGGTCTGGTCGAGCGACTGGCGGGCCTTTTCCAGGAGCCGGCTGAGTTCGCGGAGCTCGTCTGGGCTGAGGTGGCCGATGAGCCGCTGGTGGAGGGCCGCCTCGGGCTTGTCGATCGTGCCGAGCAGATCGAGCCCGGCATCGGTGATGGTCACGTAGACCACCCGGCGATCCTCGGTCGAGCGTTCGCGGGCGATCAGCCCCATGCGTTCCAGCCGGTCGATCAGGCCGGTGATTCCTGGCACCGCGGCGATCATCCGGTCGGCGACGTCGAGGATGGGCAGCGGCTTTCCCTCGCCGCGAAGGATGCGCAGAACGTTGTACTGCGACGGCGTCAGGCCGTACTCGCGGAACAGCCGGGCGAAGCAGATTCCGAACCGATCCGCCGTCCTCGCGATGTTCAGCGTGGCCTCCTGTTCGGGTGAGGCGAACGGTCCACGCTTCTTCAGCTCCCGCTGCAACCGTCCGGGTGGCATGTTTCAGGTCTCCGCGACGCCGCCACTTGGGCTTCACATTTTTAGTTTACGCGTCAATCAATTGAGTGTCAACGAAAGTCGAATTCAGGCGGGTGCGATCTCGAAGCGGACGCCCTGGGCGAGCGGCAGGTCGCGGCCGCGGTTGAGGGTGCAGGTCTGGCGTCTCATGTAGGCTTTCCACGAGTCGGAGCCGGCCTCGCGGCCGCCGCCGGTTGATTTCTCGCCGCCGAAGGCGCCGCCGATCTCGGCGCCGGAGGTGCCGATGTTGATGTTCGCGATCCCGCAGTCGGAGCCCTCGGACGAGAGGAACTGTTCGGCCTCGCGGAAGTCGTTGGTGAACACGGCCGAGGTGAGCCCCTGCTCGACGGAGTTCTGGATCGCGATCGCCTCGTCGATCGTGCGGTAGGGCATTATATACAGGATCGGCGCGAAGGTCTCCTCGGCGACGATCGGCATCTCCGGCCGGGCCTTGACCAGGGCGGGTTCGACGAAATGGCCGGGCCGATCGAGCCGGCGGCCGCCGCAGATCACCTCGCCGCCCTGCGACCGCGCGGACTCGAGCGCGGCCAGCATCGCGACGACGGATGGCTCGCTGATGAGCGGGCCCATCAGCACCGAGTCGTCGCACGGATCGCCGATCCGGACGCGCCGGTACGCCGCCGCGAGGAGGTCGATAGCGCGGTCGTGGATCGACTCGTGCACGATCAGCCGGCGAGCCGTCGTGCAGCGCTGGCCGGCGGTCCCCACGGCGGCAAACACCGTGGCCGGGATTGCCAGCTCGAGCTCGGCCGAGGGCGTGATGATGATCGCGTTGTTACCGCCGAGCTCGAGCAGCGAGCGGCCGAGCCGGCGGCCGACGACCTCGCCGACGACCCGGCCCAATCGGCAACTGCCCGTCGCCGAGATCAGCGGGAGCCGGCGGTCCTCGAGCATCCGGCGGCCGATGTCCTCGGTGCCGGCGCAGAGCTGAAAGACGTCCTCGCAATCGTTCGCCCGGGCGACCTGATCGACGATCCGCTGCACGGCGACGGCGGTAAGGGGCGTGCGGGGCGAGGGCTTCCAGACCATCGTATCGCCGCAGACCGCGGCGATCATCGCGTTCCAGGCCCAGACCGCAGCCGGAAAGTTGAACGCCGTGATGATGCCGATCGGACCAAGCGGATGCCACTGCTCGATCATCCGATGACGCGGGCGCTCGCTGGCGATCGTCAGACCGTGGAGCTGGCGCGATAACCCGACGGCGAAGTCGCACATGTCGATCATCTCCTGGACCTCGCCCTCGCCCTCGGTCCGGATCTTGCCGGTCTCGAGAGTAATCAGCAGGCCGAGGTCGGCCTTGCGGGCGCGCAGGACCTCGCCGATCTGGCGAACGACCTCACCGCGGCGCGGAGGCGGAACGGTCCGCCACGAGCGAAAGGCGGCCTGAGCGCGATCGACGGCCCAGTCGTAATCCTCGGGCGATGCCGATTGTACCGCTGGAAGCGGCGAGCCTGACGCGGGATTGGCGGGCCGAAGGACGGGTCCGGCCGCCGGGGTGTGGTCGTCCAGGGGAGTGACTCCGCGGTTGACCTCGCCGATGCCCAGCCGCTGGAA